>NZ_FNWP01000025.1:0-99012 GCF_900108435.1 Methylobacterium sp. 275MFSha3.1
TGTTCCGGTTACGGCCGAAGTCGAGGTACTGGGCGTCGGCCTCGACACCGATCACGAGGCCGGAGCCGGGGGTGATCTGCCAGTTGTAGCCGATCTGGCCACCGCCGGAGAAGCCGTCCTGGCTGCGGTTGCGGAAGGAGGCGACGGTGCCGGGGGCGGCGTAGGGGAAGGGGACGGCGAAGGTGTTGCCGGTGTTGCGGTCGCTGGCGTCGAAGGCGTAGCCGGCGTTGATACCGAAGTAGGCGCCGGTCCAGGTGAAGACCGGGACGGGGGTGAACACCGGCGGCGGGGCGGCGCGGCGCGGCAGGTCGGCGGCCGAGGCGGCGGCGGTGAGGGACGTGAAGGCGGCCAGCGAGGCCAGGAGCTTGGTCATGTCGGTTCCCCGAATGTGTGATCTGGCGGTGTGGCTACCGATCACCGGGGGAAATGGCTGTAGTTTTGAGGTCACACCGCCTGTCGAAGGCCCGAAATGCCAGAGTAGAGCATCCTTCAAGACGCGACGAAGCGCGGAAATACAGCGCGCATTACGCGGGTGAGCGCGACAATAACGCGGCAGCGTTTTGGTTGCATCGACATGTCGGGTTGGCACCGGGTGTGACGGGCACGCCACACCCGGTGCCGGTCGGCCGCCGGCCGGCGCGGCGGCGATCCCGATCGCTCCCGCGGGATCCCGACACCGGCCTGGGCGACCCGGCAAGGTGCCGGAACGCCCCCGCCGCCGCGAGACAGGTTTTCATCCCGCGGATCCCGATCGAGGGTCCGATCACCCGCGCGTCCCGGGCCTCGATCCGAAGTTATGACTCCTGTTACCAACGGGAAAATAGATGGACTCGACAGTCGTCGTCGCGACGACCGCGCGATGGGAACCGGGGCGCCATGCATGTGAGAGTTCGCCTCGACGGCGCGAACCCGCGGCGCTGGCACGTCGCGCTGCTGGACCGGCTGTCCGGCCTGCCGGGTATCGCGGCGGTGAGCGTCGACGCCGCGCCCGGTCCGGACGGGTGGCCGGCACAGGCCGACCTGCTGTTCCGCCTGGAAGCCCTGATCTTCCGGCTGGCGCCGAACGGGTCGCGGCCCGTGCCGCCCGCCGATCTCGCGGCCTGGACCCGTCCCGGGACCCCGGACCTCGTGCTCGACCTGTGCGGCGACGCGGCCGCCTCCTGCCCGGTCTGGCGCGTGGCCTACGACGGCGGCCTCGGCGAGACCGGCCTGCTCGCGAGCCTGCTCGCCGGCCGGGTCCCGCATCTCGACCTCCTCGAAGGCGGCACCGTCGTCGCCGCGGGTCGCCTCGGCTCGGACTACCGAGGTTCCATCGCCGTCTCGTTCGAGGATGCCCTGTCGCGCACGGCGACACTCGTCGCCGCCGCCCTGCGGGCCCGGTCGGACGGCCGCGCCTTCGCGGCGACGCCCGCCGCGGCCGCGGCCGCGCCCGCCCGTCCGGCGCGGATCCTGGCGTCCCGGCCGGCGCGGCTCGTCGCCCGGAGCCTCGTCGGCCGCCTGTACAGGCTGTGCTACCACGCCCCACACTGGCGCACCGGGTGGCGGACCCTCCGCGGGCCGGACCTCGTCGCGCTGGGCCGCCATCCCGCGGAGGGCTGGCAGGTGCTGCCCGACGACGGGCGGCGCTTCTACGCCGACCCGTTCCCCCTCGCGGTCGACGGGACGACCCACGTCTTCGTGGAGGAGTTTCCGCACGCGACCGGCAAGGCGATCATCTCGGCGGTCCGCTTCGGGCCGGACGGGCCCGAGGGGCCGCCCGTCCCGGTGCTGGAGGAGCCGCACCACCTCTCCTACCCGTTCGTGTTCGCGCGCGCGGGCTCCGTCTGGATGGTGCCGGAGAGTTCCGCGGCCGGCACGGTCGATCTCTACCGGGCGACCCGCTATCCGGGCGGCTGGGTGAAAGAGGCGACGCTCCTCTCCGGCGTGGTCGCGAGCGACGCAACGCTCCTCGAGCACGGCGGCCGCTGGTGGATGTTCGCCACCGTCCGGGACGCGCCCGTCGGCGCCCCGCCCGGATCGGGCTGCCACCACGACGCGCTGTATCTCTGGTCCGCGCCCGACTTCCGGGGGCCGTACGCGCCGCATCCGGCCAATCCCGTGCTGGTCGACCCGTCCTTCGCCCGGCCCGCGGGCCGGATCGTCGCGCGCGACGGGGTCCTGATCCGGCCGGTCCAGGATTGCGCCCACGGTTACGGACGCGCCCTGTCGCTGGCGCGCATCGACCGGCTCGACCCGGAGGGGTTCGCCCAGACCATCCTCGACCGGATCGAGCCCGGCCCGGCCTGGCCCGGCAGCTGCCTCCACACGCTCAACACGGGCGGCGGGATCGAGTGCATCGACGGCTCCAGTCGGGCCTCGCGTCTCAGGGCGTATCTGAGCGCGCGGTCCGACGCCTAGGCCGGGCCGCGGCGGAAGCTCGGCCGTCCGGAACCAGCCGCCGCGATCCGTGTTCGCTCACGAACGCGGAGACCCGTTGCCCCCATGATCATGATCCTCATCTGCTTTCTCGCGCCGTGGCTCGCCATGTTCCTGCGCGGAAAGGTGTTTCAGGGCATCCTCTGCATCATCCTCCACCTGACGATCATCGGATGGATCCCGGCGACGATCTGGGCGCTCGTCGTCACCCGCAAGGAAACGGCCTGACCAGGGCGGCCTGACCGGGGCGGAGCGGCCGGGATCGGCGGCTCCGCCGCGCGGTCCGAACCCCGCATACGGGAACGGCGGGGCTCTCGCCCCGCCGCTCACACCGTCCGTTCGGGCAGTCCGTCGCCCGGGCGGCCCCGAGGGCCGCCGCGGCTCAGAAGCCCATCAGCACCCCGGCCGAGCCGGTCACCGTCATCGCGAGGCCGCCCAGGAAGGCGCCGATCATCGCGTAGGAGAAGCCCTTCAGGACCATGTCGTGCACTCCTTTCATCAAGCGGCGGGTCCTCAGCCGGACCCGGTCGGTTCGTCTGCAACGATGATGCCGGATCGGCCGAGCGCGTGCGGTGCGAAGAGTCACGCTGCACCGCGGAACCGTTCGGCGCGCGTTCAGGCGGCGACGGTGGGCGAGACGGCCGCCGGGGCCGTCTCGCTCACGCGAAATGGGCCGGCAGGCTGAGGGCCTGCGCGTAGGTCACGAGGGCGACCGCGCCGGCGATCAGGGTTGCGGCCAGGGCGATGCGGTTGGTCCAGGTCATCGTCGTCTCCATCGGGTTCGCGACTGTGTTCGCGGTGTGATTCCGATGTACGCCCAAGCTTTCGGGCCCGGCGTGTCCCGGAACACCTGCGGTCGCCGGAGCCGCTCGGAATCGCCGCGCGCGGGCCGCTTCCGGCCACCCGGGAATCGCGAGCGGCGCCCCGTCGGCGCTAGGCAGATTGCGGCCCCGACGCGCCGTCCTTCGCCGCGGCGCGCAGGGCGGCCGGGCGCGCCCGGCAGCGGTCCAGATAGGCATCGAGGGCCGCGCTCGCCGGGAAGGCCGCGCGGCCGAAGCCCAGGGCGCTGCCGATCAGGATGTCGGCGCCGGAGAACCGCGCGCCCATCACGTAGGGGCCGCGCGCCAGGGCGGCTTCCAGGCGGTCGACCACCGCCGCGTGGTTCCGGCGCTTCTGCGGCGATCCCGCGAGCTCACCCGTCAGGCCGGCGAACAGCGCGGGCTCGAACTCGGCGACGTACCAGGCCATCCACGTCAGGTACGCGCCGCGCTCGGGGGCGCCCACCGCCGGCGCCAGCCCGGCTTCGGGGAACGTCTCCGCCAGGTAGAGTACGATGGCCTGGGACTCGGTGACCAGACCGCCCGCGTGCAGGACGGCCGGGACGTGCTTGTCGGGATGCGGGTTGGCGGCGTCCGGCACGCCCTCGCCCGTCATCGGCCGGAAGATCGAGACCGGCGCGATGGTGTAGGGAACCCTCATCTCCTCCAAGAGCCAGACGATGCGCGAGGAGCGCGATTGCGGGGCGTGGTACAGGGTGATCATGGCGCGGTTCCTGTCAGCACGGCGCGCGGGATGGCCGTGGCGGGAGGACTTGTAGGGACGCCCTGCTGACAGCATTCTGTCAGCAGGAGTCGGTGGATGCGGCGCGCGGACAGGCTGTTTCAGATCATCCAGATCCTGCGCCGCTCGCCGCGCCCGGTGACGGCCGCCGAGATCGCCCGGGAGCTGGAGGTCTCGGTCCGCACGGTCTATCGCGACGTCGCCGACCTCGTCGGCCAGCGCGTGCCGATCCAGGGCGAGGCCGGGCTCGGCTACGTGCTCGGCGAGGCGTTCGACATGCCGCCGCTGATGCTGACGCCCGACGAGATCGAGGCGGCCGTCCTCGGCGCGCAGTGGGTCGCGGGACGGGGCGAGCCGGTCCTCGCCAAGGCGGCGCGCGATCTCATCGCCAAGATCACCGCCGTGGTCCCCGAGCGCCTGCGCCCGCTCATCGCCGATCCGTCGATCGGCACGCCGACGGCGTTCGCGCAGGCCGCGGACGGGATCGACGTCGCCCGCGCGCGGACCTGGATCCGCGAGGGCCGCAAGATCCGCATCCAGTACCGCGACGTCCGCGGCGATCCGAGCCGGCGCGTGATCTGGCCGGTGATCGTCGGGTTCTTCGATCAGGCCCGGATGGTGGCCGGCTGGTGCGAGCTGCGCGGGGCGTTCCGGCACTTCCGCACGGACCGGATCACGGACGCCGAGTTCCTGGAGGAGCGGCACGGCCTCCGGCCCGCCGTCCTGCGGGCGCGCTGGAAGCGGAGCCTGCCGGACCGGCAGGAGGCGGCGAACCCCGCCGCGCCGGCCGCGCCGTAGGGCCTGATGACAGGGCCACGCGGAATGACCTGGCGACCCCGGTAGGGCTCGAACCTACGACCTGCCGCTTAGAAGGCGGCTGCTCTATCCAGCTGAGCTACGGAGTCGGGGCCAGGCGGCCCCAGAAGCCACGGGCTCGCCCGAGGGTCAAGCGCGCGGGGCGAGGACCGGCGCGGCGTCCCGGATCGGGCCGAGGATGGAGAGACTGCCCCGCGGCGATGCGCCGGACGCGCCTTAGCGATCCGGCGCCGGGAGCGGGCCGGGGTTGCGCGTCGCCGCGGATCCGGTCAGGCCGGAGCGCGGTTCATGCCGGGGCGCCGCGCCCCCGTCGGGAGACCGAGCTTGACCGCGCCGAGTCCCACAGCCTCGCCCCCCGGACATGTCCGGCGCCGCCGCCTCGCCGCCGGCCGGGGCAGCCTGAGCCGGCCGGGCGGCGATCTGCGGCGCCTGCCCACAGGCCTCGACCTCCGGAACGTGCGGCTCGTGGAGGGCGTGCGCGCCGCCTTCGCGTTCGGCGTCGTCATCCTCCTCAACATCTGGATCCAGTGGTCGCCGCTGCTGACCATGGCGCTCGCCGCCAACCTCGCCTGCTTCTGCGACAACGGCGGCCCGATGCGGGCGCGCCTGCGCGTCCTCACCGCCTTCTCGTTCCTCGGCGGCCTGCTCTGGGCCGGCCTCGGCCTGATCCAGCCCCTCGGCCTGCCGGTGGTCGTCCCGGTCGCCTGCGCGCTGATCTTCGCCTGCTCGTACGCGCGCGTCTGGAGCGTGCAGGCCCAGTCGGCCGGCAACGTGCTCGTGGTGGTGCTGTGCATCGCCCTCGACCGGCCGCTCGACGTCGCGCAGGCGGCCGTCACCGCGGCGATGTTCGCGGCCGGCGGTCTCTGGGCGACCTTCCTGGCCCTGGTCATCTGGCGGCTGCACCCGTACCGACCGGCCCACCGGGCGGTGGCGGAGGTCTGGCACAACCTCGCCCGGCTCTGCGGCGACCTCGAGCGGCTCGTCGCCCTGCCGGAGCCCGACACGGCCGCCTTCGACGGCCACGCGCGGGGCCACCGCCGCGGCGTGCGGGCGAGCATCGAGACCGCGCGGACCATGATCCTCGATCTCGCCCGCTCCCGCGAGCGGGTCTCGGACCGCACCGCCCAGGCCCTGCTGCGCCTGGAGAGCGCCGAGCAGATCTTCGCCGCGCTGATCGCCGTGGGCGAGTTGATCGACAGCCGGCCCGACGCGCGCCGCCGGGCGCTCGCCAAGGTCTTCCTGCGGCGCCTGCGCCCCCTGCTGGTGACCATCGCCCGGGCGATCCGCGACGACGTCAACCTCGACCTCGGCCGCCTGGAGCACTCCATCGCCCGGGTGGCCGACGGCCTGTCGGAGGACCCGACCCTGGCCCGCCTCGCCGACCGGATCGCCGGGCGCGTGCGGCTCGGCGCCAAGCTGTCGACGCCGGAGGGCTACCGGCCCGGCGGCACGATCACGGAGGGCGGCAGCCTCGACCGCTGGACCCGCTACGTCGGGCCGCTGGCGCAGAACTTCACCCTGGCCTCGCCCAACCTGCGGCACGCCCTGCGGGCGAGCGCGGTCGCGGCGCCGGCGCTCGCCGCCACCCTGACCTACGCGGGCGCCTTCACGCACTGGCTGGTGATGACCGTGGTGCTCACCATGCAGCCCTTCTACGCGGCGACGTGGCAGCGGGCCCTGGAGCGGATCGGCGGCACGGTGCTGGGCGGCCTCGTGGGGGCCGTGCTCGCCTACTACGCCACGAGCCCGCTGGCGGAGGCCGGGCTCATCCTCGTGCTCAGCATCGTCGGCTTCGCGGCGCGCCAGATCTCGTACGGGTTCTTCGTCACCTGCCTGACGCCCCTCGTGGTGCTGCTCGTCGAGTTGCTGGAGCCTGGCCACAGCTCCTGG
The DNA here is from genome assembly GCF_900108435.1 of Methylobacterium sp. 275MFSha3.1. Lineage (NCBI taxonomy): Bacteria > Pseudomonadati > Pseudomonadota > Alphaproteobacteria > Hyphomicrobiales > Methylobacteriaceae > Methylobacterium > Methylobacterium sp. 275MFSha3.1. Next base: position 6,682 of record NZ_FNWP01000025.1, read on the forward strand.
GAGATCGTCGCCATGCGGGGCGGCTTCACGGTGCTGGGCGGCGTGATCGCGGTGGCGAGCTGCCTCGTGCTCTGGCCGATCTGGGAGCCCGATCAGGTCCGGCAGGAGCTGCGCCGGGCGCTGAAGGCCCAGGCCGGGCTCGCCGAGGCGGTGCTCCGCGCGCCGCCCGGCGAGGGTCGCGAGGCCGCGATCGCGGCGCAGAGCCGCGAGGCCGGCCTCGCCCTCAACGATCTGGAGGCGGTGCTCTCCCGCGCCCTGCAGCAGCCCCGGGCCGGCAGCCACCCGGAGGTGGAATCCGCCCTGGTGGCCGACGCGACCCTGCGCCGGATCAGCGCCCGGCTGATCGTCCTGCGGCACGCCCCGGAGGCGGCCGCCCCGGAGGCGGAGCCGTGGCGGGCCTGGATCACCGCGACGCTGGCGGCCCTGGGCGCCGACAGGCCCGTGCCCGAGCGGCCGGCGCTGGATCGCGGACAGTCGCTCGTGCGCCTCGTCAGTCAGGTCGATCTTCTGGTCGGGACCCTGCGGCCCGGGGAGATCCGGGCCGCGACGGGGGTCGATGGCGGGGCCCCGGCTTCGAGCGACGGGACCGCGGCGCGGGCCGGTCAGCCCGTCCTGCCGTCCTGACGGACGGCCCCCCGTCAGAACCGCGGCAGGGCGTTGGCCGGGCCGCCGGCATGCGGGCCGCTGTAGCGGTAGGCGGCCGGCCGGGCCGGGCCGGCGGCGTCCCGGTACAGGACGGGAGCGTTGCCGACCCAGCCCGAATAGGCCGAGGCCGGGTAGGGCGAGTGCTTCGAGTCCAGGCCCTGCGCGAGGGCGGGCGTGGCGACCGCGGCGACCAGGGCGGCGGCGGCGAGCATGCGAACGGTCATGATGATCTCCGAGTGTCTTCGTATGACTTCAGCGGGAAGTCATCCGGTCAACCGTGTCGAGTGAGGAAGATCGTCGTCGCGATGCGCTGGGCGGCGGTCTTGATCGCTCCGGCTTTGCTTGGCCGAATGTGACCTCTCAACGGAGATACTCTGCCCCGGGTTCGACCGCCGCCGTGCGCTGGCGCACGGGGAGACGCGGCGCGGGCCGGAAGGCGCGCGACGGGTCCAGGCACGGCCGGGGATGCGTCCCGCGCCGAAGCGTGGCACAGACCGCGGCCTGAGAGGGATGCAGACCATGCGGCTGATCGTCGGCCTCGGAAACCCGGGCGCGCGCTACGCGGGCAACCGCCACAATATCGGCTTCCTCGCCGTCGACGCGATCGCCCGACAGCACCGGGCGAGCCCGTTCCGCCACCGGTTCCAGGGCGAGGCCGCCGAGGTGGTGCTGGGCACCGAGCGGGCGATCCTGCTGAAGCCCTCGACCTTCATGAACGAGTCCGGCCGCGCGGTCTCGGAGGCGCAGCGCTTCTACAAGATCCCGCTGGCCGACGTGATCGTGCTGCACGACGAGCTCGACCTCGCGCCCGCCAAGCTCCGGGTGAAGCTCGGCGGCGGCAATGCCGGCCATAACGGCCTGCGCTCGATCACCGCGCAGTGCGGCAACGATTACCGCCGGGTGCGGCTCGGCATCGGCCATCCCGGCGACAAGGCGCTGGTCCATGCCTACGTGCTCAACGATTTCGGCAAGGCCGAGCTGCCCTGGGTCGAGGATCTCTGCCGGGCGGTGGCCGACCACGCCGCCCTGCTCGCCGCCGGCGAGGACGCGAGCTTCCAGAACAAGGTCCACCTCGCCATGGCCGGCCGCGGCTGGGACGACGTGAAGACGCTGGGCGCCAGAAATTGACACGCCCACACGGGGACGGGATATCGGGGCGGGCGAGAGGGTCCGATGAAGGCGGTGCGCGTCGCGCCCGGCTGTCGGCGGTTCGATTGCCTCCCGGCCGCCGCGGCCCGGCGCGTCGGTGTCGCGCGCGCTCGACCGAGGACGGGGCGCGCGGCGTCGTGTTCGCGGGCCCGATTCTCATCAACCCATTCCGCGCGTCGCCCGACGACGCGCTGCGACGGAACTGACCCATGGGCTTCAAATGCGGCATCGTCGGCCTGCCGAACGTCGGCAAGTCGACCCTCTTCAACGCGCTGACGCAGACGGCGGCCGCCCAGGCGGCGAACTACCCGTTCTGCACCATCGAGCCGAATGTCGGCGAGGTGGCGGTGCCGGATCCGCGGCTGAATGACCTCGCCCGGATCGCCTCCTCGAAGGAGATCATCCCGACGCGGCTGACCTTCGTGGACATCGCCGGCCTCGTGCGCGGCGCCTCCAAGGGCGAGGGCCTGGGCAACCAGTTCCTGGCCAATATCCGCGAGGTCGACGCCATCGCCCACGTGGTCCGCTGCTTCACGGACGGCGACGTCACCCACGTGGAGGGCAAGGTCGATCCGGCCGCCGACATCGAGACCATCGAGACCGAGCTGATGCTCGCCGACCTCGACAGCCTGGAGCGCCGCGCCCAGGCGCTGGAGAAGAAGGCCAAGGGCGCCGACAAGGAGGCCAAGGAGACCCTCGACCTCGTCAACCGCGCCCTGCCGCTGCTGCGCGACGGCAAGCCCGCCCGCCTCGTGGAGCGCAAGCCCGACGAGGAGAAGCTGTTCCAGTCGCTCGGCCTGATGACGGCCAAGCCCGTCCTCTACGTCTGCAACGTCGACGAGGGCGACGCCGACAAGGGCAACGCCTACTCGGACGCGGTCTTCGCCCGCGCCAAGGCGGAGGGCGCCGTGGCGGTGGTGGTCTCGGCCAAGATCGAGAGCGAGATCGCCGTGATGCCGGAGGCCGACCAGGCCGAGTTCCTGGAGGCGGTGGGCCTCGCCGAGCCGGGCCTGAACCGGGTGATCCGCGCCGGCTACGACCTGCTCGGCCTCGTCACCTACTTCACGGTCGGCCCCAAGGAGGCCCGCGCCTGGACGATCACCAAGGGCACCCGAGCGCCGGGCGCGGCCGGGGTGATCCACTCGGATTTCGAGAAGGGCTTCATCCGGGCCGAGACCATCGCGTTCAAGGACTACACGGCGCTCAACGGCGAGGCCGGGGCCCGGGACGCCGGCAAGCTCCGGCTGGAGGGCAAGGATTACGTGGTGCAGGACGGCGACGTGCTGCACTTCCGCTTCGCCAACTGAGGTCGGCCTCACCCCGTCATCGCGCGCGCAGCGACGCGACCCGGGGCAGCGCGACCCCGGTGAGCGCGGCGCCGCCTGGATCGCTTCGCTCCGCTCGCAAAGACGGCGATCCCGATCGCCTGCCCCACTGATCAACGTGACGAGCCCGCCATGCCCGATCCCGCCCTGGAAGACTTCTCCGTCGGCGACGTGATCGTCGGGGAGCCGCTGACGGTGACCCGCGACGCCATCGTGGGCTTCGCGAAGGATTTCGACTTTCAGCCCTTTCACCTCGACGAGGCGGCGGCGGAGACGACCTTCGCGGGCCGGCTGATCGGCTCGGGCTGGCACACGGCGGCCCTGGGCATGCGCGTGCTCCAGCAGGGGCCGTTCCGGGGCGGCTCGTCGCTGGGCGCGCCCGGCATCGACGAGCTGCGGTGGCTCGCGCCGGTCCTGCCGGGGGACGCGCTGACGCTGACCTTCCGGGTCGCGGGCCTGCGCGACTCGGCCTCGAAGCCGGGCCTCGGCTTCCTGACCGCCGAGGTCGCCCTCGCCAACCAGCGCGGCGAGACGGTCCTGACCCAGCGCTTCACCTTCATGCTGGCCCGCCGCGGCACCGATCCCCTGCCCCCGCGTCCCGTGGAGACCGGCGTGCCGGGGCCGGTCACCGAGCCGGAGGATGCCGAGATCCTGCCGTTCCTGCGGGACGCCGAGATCGGCGCCGTGCGGGAGCTCGGCGCCTACCCGTTCAGCGCCGAGGCGATCGTGGCCTTCGCGCGGGCCTACGACCCGCAGGCCTTCCACCTCGACCACGACGCGGCCAAGCGCAGCCATTTCGGCGGCCTCTGCGCCTCCGGCTGGCACACGACCGCCGCCTACATGAACCGGATGCTCACGACCCGCGCCCGGGACGCCGCCTACACGGCCACCCGCGGGCCGGTCCCGGAGGCGGGCCCCTCCCCCGGGTTCAAGAACCTGCGCTGGCTGAAGCCGGTCTACGCGGGCGACACGGTCCGGTTCAGCGCCAAGCTCACCGACAAGCGTGCCTCGGCGTCGCGGCCGGGCTGGGGCTTGGCCTTCGCGCGCAACACCGGGGTGAACCAGCGCGGCGAGGCGGTCTTCGCCTTCGACAGCGCGGTCTTCCACCAGTGGGAGCCGTGAGCGGGCCTCAGGCCGGCGCCTTGCCGAGCACCGCGAGGGACTGACCCAGATACACGCCCGACGGCCACGGCGCCGCCGTGCCGTCGAGGAACGTCACGCTGTCGAAGCCGATATGGTCAGCCCAGGTCTGCCAGACGCTGCGCTCGATGAACGTGTTGAGGTGCGGCACCGTGCTGGTGCGCTGCTCGCCGACCGTCTTGGTGAAGACGCCCCAGTGCGAGGCCATGCTGAACTCGAGGAACGAGGCCACGACGCGGCCCCCGGGCCTGAGGGCGCGGTGCATCTCCTCCAGGTAGATGTAGCACTCCGTGTGCAGGAGATGCGTGAACACGCTGAAGGCCGAGACGAGGTCGACGCTGCCGTCGGCGACCGGCAGCGACAGCGCCGTGTTCCGGGCGAAGCGGTAGTCCCTGGGACAGCGGCGCTTCGCGTAGTCCAGCAGGTCCTGGACGACGTCGAGGCCCAGATACGCGACGCTCGCGGTGCGGGCGAGATGCACCGCCAGGCGCCCGGAGCCGCACCCGAAATCGACCACCGACTGGCCGTCCCGGAGCCCGAAATGCTGGAGGATCTCGCACTCGATCGCGCCGATGCGGTCGTAGTCGCCGCCCACCGCCACGCTCATCGCCTCGTCCAGGGGCAAGTCGCGCATCAGTTGGCGGACGTACGCCTCGTAATCCTCGACGAAATGAAATTTCGCCATCGCGGCCACCTCGAAGGTGTCGAGATCGGACTGGGATGATCAGTCCATCCGCTGTCGAGATTTGTTCTTCCCCACGACGCTCCGGCATCCGTTCTGCCGAACACCGTCGAGCCGCGAAAGCGGCCGCGCGGATACGGGGCGCGAATTGCTCCCGAGGCTGCCTTTTCGGTCACACCGCGTTCGGGAAGACCCGGATACTGCGCCGGGCGGCCGCGGCTGCGGGAGAATCCGGCCTCACGCCGCCCGGCGGCGCTCCGGGTAGAGCCCGTACAGGCCCTCGCGGCTCGCCGCGCAGATGCCGCGCTCGGTGATGATCCCGGTCACGAGGCGCGACGGCGTTACGTCGAAGGCGGGGTTGGCCACCGGGCTGCCGGGGGAGACGACCTCGATCGTGGCGAAGCCGCCGTCGGGCAGCCGGCCGGTCATGTGGGTGACCTCGCGCCCGTCGCGCTCCTCGATCGGGATCTCCTTCACCCCGTCGTCGAGGGTCCAGTCGATGGTCGAGAACGGCAGGGCGGCGTAGAAAGGCACGCCGTTGTCGTGGGCCGCCAGCGCCTTCAGGTAGGTGCCGATCTTGTTGCAGACGTCGCCGCTCGCCGTGGTCCGGTCCGAGCCGACGATGCAGAGATCGACGCCGCCGTGCTGCATGAGGTGGCCGCCGGCATTGTCGGCGATGACCGTGTGCGGCACGCCGTGGCCGTTCAGCTCGAAGGCCGTGAGCGCGGCGCCCTGGCTGCGCGGCCGGGTCTCGTCGACCAGGACGTGGACCGGCACGCCCCGCTCGTGGGCGGCGTAGATCGGCGCGAGAGCCGTGCCCCAGTCCACCGTCGCCAGCCAGCCGGCATTGCAGTGGGTCAGGACCGTGACCGGCCGGTCGCCGCCCCTTGCCGCGTGGAGGTCGGCGATGATCTGGCCGCCGTGGGCGCCGATCGAGCGGCAGCTCGCCACGTCCTCCTCGGCGATGCGGCCGGCCTCCGCGAAGGCGCGGGCGAAGCGCTCGTCCGGCGCGACCTGGCGCAGGTTGGTGGAGACCCGGTCCAGTGCCCAGCGCAGGTTGATCGCTGTCGGCCGCGTCGCCGCGAGGGTCGCCACCGCCCGGTCGATCCCGTCGTGGGACGCGTCGGCGCGCATGGCGAGCGCCAGCCCGTAGGCGGCCGTGACGCCGATCAGCGGCGCGCCCCGCACGATCATCGTGCGGATCGCCACCGCGGCGTCCTCCAGCGTGGCGAGGCGCTTCACCTCGAACGCGAAGGGCAGGCGGGTCTGGTCGATCACCTGGACGCTGAGGCCGTCCGGGTCCGGGAAGATCGTGCGGTAGGGCTGGCCGTCGATGTTCATGGCCGCTCCTGTGCCACAGCGGGGCGGATTTTGCACCCGTGGGCGCGGACGGCGACAGCCTGGGGATGCGCGGCCGGGCGCCGGTGAGCCTTCCTCAACCTTAGCAGGTCGTTAAGGGGGTCGTGCCTAGCCTCGGGGGTAAGTCCCCGTCCTGCGTCCGGTCCCGCATGCGCTCGCTTCGCCGTCCCGCATCGCCCTACGAGACTTTCGTCGACAGCGTTCGCCCCTTCCTGGGCAAGCGCCTGACGGAGCTCGGCGGCTTCGTGCTGTTCACCGGCGCGGTCGCGCTGACCGTGGCTCTGGCCACGTGGTCGATCGACGACCCGAGCCTCAACCACGCCACCGACCACGCCGCCCACAACGTCCTCGGCCAGCCGGGCGCCGTCGTGGCCGACCTCGCCATGCAGATCCTCGGCCTGGGTTCCCTGGCCTTCGTGCTGCCGCCGGTGCTCTGGGGCATCCGGCTGATGCGGGAGCGCAACCTGCCCGAGGGCGGGCTGCGCATCGCCCTCTGGATCATCGGCTTCTGCGCCGCGAGCGCGGTGGCGAGCGCGCTCCCGCCGACGACCCGCTGGCCCCTGCCCACCGGCCTCGGCGGCGTGGCCGGCGACGGCCTGCTGTCGATGGCGCGGGTGATCGTCGGCGCGGTCTCGTCGGCGGCGGCCCACCTCGTCGGCTTCGGCTACGCCGCCGTGGCGATCCTAAGCCTGACCGGCGCCTGCCGGTTCGGCGCCGTCGAGGAGGACAGCCTGCACGACGATCCCTACCCCGTCCGGCGCGCGCCGGCGCGGGGCCGGGATTCGGGCCGCGACGAGCGCGAGGATTCCGACGAGCCGAGCCTCGGCCTCGTGGGTGTCGGCGCCCTGGCGCAGGGGCTGATGGGCCTGCGCGGCGCCGCGGCCGACCGGATCGCCGCGTGGCGTGCCGGCCGGGCCGAGCCGATCGACGGCGCGTCGCCCGCCCTCGCGGCCCGCCGCGCCTTCACGGACGCCGATCTCCCCTGGGCCGAGCACCTGCCCGAAGGCCGGCAGGCCGGCGCGAGCCGGCGCGAGCCCGTCTTCGACGCGTCCGAGGACGCCCCCGCGGCGCCGGGCCGCCGCGCCGCGCCGCCGGCCGACGCGGAGGACGATCCGGAGGCTTTCGAGGCGCCGCAGCGCCCGGTCCCGCCGCGGGCGGAGCCGACCGCGTCCCGCGTCGCACCTCCGCCCGCAGCGCCCGTGCCGGCACGGCGCGCGCCCGCGCCGCCCGTCCGTCCCGAGGATTACGCCCTGCCCGCCCTCGACCTGCTGGCGGCACCCCGCGGCCCGTCCCAGGCGAGCCTGATCTCGGCGGACGCGCTGGAGCAGAACGCCACGCTGCTGGAGGCGACCCTCGGCGATTTCGGCGTGCGCGGCGACATCCTGGCGGTGCGGCCGGGCCCGGTCGTCACCCTCTACGAGCTCGAGCCCGCGCCCGGCACCAAGTCCAGCCGCGTGATCGCGCTCGCCGACGACATCGCCCGGTCGATGTCGGCGGTCTCGGCCCGCGTCGCCGTCGTGCCCGGGCGGAACGCCATCGGCATCGAGCTGCCGAACGCCAAGCGCGAGACGGTCTACCTGCGCGAGCTCCTGGCCTCGACGGACTTCGCCGAGAGCAAGCACAAGCTGGCGCTGTGCCTGGGCAAGAACATCGGCGGCGAGCCGATCATCGCCGACCTCGCGCGCATGCCGCACCTCCTGGTCGCCGGCACGACCGGCTCGGGCAAGTCGGTGGCGATCAACACCATGATCCTGTCGCTCCTCTACCGGCTGAACCCCGAGGAGTGCCGCCTGATCATGGTCGATCCGAAGATGCTGGAGCTGTCGGTCTACGACGGCATCCCGCACCTGCTCTCCCCGGTCGTCACCGACCCCAAGAAGGCGGTCATCGCCCTCAAGTGGGCCGTGCGCGAGATGGAAGAGCGCTACAAGAAGATGGCCAAGATCGCGGTGCGCAACATCGACGGCTACAACGCCCGGGTCGCCGAGGCGGCGGCGCGCGGCGAGGTGCTGACCCGGACCGTGCAGACCGGCTTCGACCGCCACACCGGCGAGGCGGTGTACGAGGACGAGGCGATGGACCTGGCGCCGCTGCCGTACATCGTGATCGTGGTCGACGAGATGGCCGACCTGATGATGGTGGCCGGCAAGGACATCGAGGGAGCGATCCAGCGCCTGGCGCAGATGGCGCGGGCGGCGGGCATCCACCTGATCATGGCGACGCAGCGCCCGTCGGTGGACGTGATCACCGGGACGATCAAGGCGAACTTCCCGACCCGGATCAGCTTCCAGGTGACGAGCAAGATCGACAGCCGCACGATCCTGGGCGAGATGGGCGCCGAGCAGCTTCTGGGCCAGGGCGACATGCTGTTCATGGCCGGGGGCGGGCGCACGACGCGGGTGCACGGGCCGTTCTGCTCGGACAGCGAGGTCGAGAGCGTGGTCGCCCACCTCAAGCGCCAGGGCCGCCCCAGCTACCTCGACGCCGTCACTGCCGACGACGAGGAGGGCGCGACCGAGAAGGGCGGCGGCAAGGGCAAGGCCGGCGCCGCGGAACTCGAACTCGACGGCGCCGTGTTCGACCAGGGCTCCTTCGGCGAGGCCGGCGGCGACCTCTACGATCAGGCCGTGCAGGTGGTGCTGCGCGATCAGAAGGCGTCGACGAGCTACATCCAGCGCCGCCTGCAGATCGGCTACAACCGCGCCGCCTCGCTCATGGAGCGGATGGAGATCGAGGGCATCGTCGGCCCGGCCAACCACGCCGGCAAGCGCGAGATCCTCGTGGAGGAGGCGGTCGGCTGAGAGCGAGGCCTGCCGCGTCCGCGGCACCCCCTCCCTCGTGCGGCCGACGCGTGTTCGCGGTGCGCCCTGCGACGGAGCACGACGCGCCCCCTCTCCCGAGCGGGAGAGTGTTGGGGTGAGGCATGGGAAGTCTCCGGACAGGGCACGCGTTTGACGCGCGGACGGGGCGCGCCGTCTTCTGAAGCTTCGCGTCCCTCACCCCCACCCTCTCCCGCACGGGAGAGGGGACCCGCGCTCTCGATCTCAGGGACGGAGAGACCGCGAGCGCGTGCAGCCGGCAGCTCAGCGGGAGAGGCCGCGCGGATCGGATCACCGTATTCGGCCAGCCCCCGCCCAACCCGAAAAATTTCGCGCGACGCGGAACCGGCCCTTCGCCCGCACGTTACGCGCGTGCGAGGCCTGGAAACGGGCTCGCTCTGAGGGCGCCGGGCACGGTGTCCGGTGCTGCTTGTAGTCACGTTGCTCGTCGGAGGATGTGGTTATGAGGACGTACGACGTTTCGCCCCTGTTCCGGTCGTCCATCGGGTTCGACCGCCTGTTCGAACTGATCAACCAGGCCGACCGCGTCGAGCCGTCGGCCGCCTGGCCGCCCTACAACATCGAGAAGGTGGCCGAGGACCAGTACCGCATCACCATGGCGGTCGCGGGCTTCACGCCGGACGAGATCGAGCTGACCCAGCAGGACACCACGCTCCTCGTCTCGGGTCAGAAGGCCGCCCAGGAAGGCGAGAAGCACTATCTCTACCGCGGCATCGCGGCCCGCACGTTCCGCCAGACGTTCAATCTGGCCGAGCATGTGAAGGTCGTGGGCGCGTCGCTGGAGAACGGCCTGCTCACCGTCGCGCTGAGGCGCGAGGTGCCGGAAGCGCTGAAGCCCCGCCGCATCGCCATCGGCGGCACGACGGCCGCGTCCGGCCAGGACAACGCCCCGGCGCAGATCGCCCGCGATGCCAAGGCAGCCTGAATGGCAGCCTGAATGGCAGCCTGAATGGCAGCCTGAATGGCGGCCTGATCGCACGGCCTGATCCGGTGCCCCGGGCGGCGCGCCCGGGCACCCCTGTCGACACGGATGACATCCCTCACGGGTCCGCGGACCCGCGGGCCCTTTCCCACGACTGCACCGCATTCGATGGAGCGAGGACCATGAGCGTGAGAGATCTGATTCCCTGGAACCGCACCCCCGCCCCGACGCCGGCCGCCCTGTCGCAGGAGCCGGCCAGCCCCTTCCTGACGCTGCACCGGGAGATGAACCGCCTGTTCGACGACGTGTTCGGCGGGTTCGGCGGGATGCCGAGCCTCGCGGGCCGCGGCTTCGGCTGGCCCCATGTCGAGCTGGCGGAGGCGGACGGCGCGCTCCGCGTCTCCGCCGAGCTTCCCGGCCTCGACGAGAAGGACGTCGAGCTGCTCATCGCGGACGGCGTCCTGACCCTGAAGGGCGAGAAGCGCGCGGAGACCACCGACACGGGCCGCGGCTATTCCGAGCGCAGCTACGGCCGCTTCGAGCGGTCGATCGCCCTGCCCGTGCCGGTGGAGGAGGACAAGGCCGAGGCGACGTTCCGCAACGGCGTCCTCACGGTGACGCTGCCGCGCGCGGCCGAGGCGCCGGAGCGCCGCCGGCGCATCGCCATCAACGACACCGGCGCGCCGGCCGCCAAGCACTGAGCCGGGCCCTGGGCCGACCCTGGGGGTGACCGCCTGCGCGGTCGCGGACCCGAACGCATGACGCGACGGCCGGCGCGGCCCGATCGGGCGTGCCGGCCGTCCCAGCCTTTGCTCACGATGAGGAGGGTCGCATGCAGCCGATCGATACCAACCCCGTCCATCCCGCGTTCCGTCCCGAGATCGGGCGCCTCGGTCCGATGGCGGCCGCCAACCTGAGGCCGCAGGCGGTCGAGCCGTTCGAGGCCTTCGTGGCGCCGGGCGACGTCTTCCGGCACCCGCGGGAGGTGCTGCGCTATCCCGGCCTGTCGCGGGCCGAGAAGCGGGCGATCCTGGCCTCCTGGGCCTCCGACGCCCGCGCGGTCGAGTCCTGCCCGACGCTGCGCTGCCTGCCGGGCTGCCGGGCCGAACCCGTGCCGCTGAGCGCGATCCTGGAGGCGCTCCAGGCGCTCGACGAGGGTTCGGCACCGCCCGCAGCCCCGCCGCCCGAGCCCCCCGTCCCCGCGGCGCTCTTCCGGCGCTGGGAGCCCGGTCCGGCCGGACCGGAGCCCCTGCTGAACTGAGCCGGGGAGGCGCGCGATGGCAACCTTCGACCTGCGGGGTGGGCACGGGCTCCTGCCCCGGACACGGCGCGGCCGGCGCGGAGGGCCGGCGCGGACCACCGACGGCACGGTGCTCAGCCGCTGGCTCCTGTCCGTGGCCCTGTGCCTCGCCCTGGCGGCGCCCTGCCCGGTGCCCGCCCTGCCCTGGGTGCTGGCGGCCCTGCTGAGCCTGTCGGGCTTCGCGTGGCTCGGCCGGGCGATCACGCGGGCCGGACCGCCGGCCAACGCCCGGCACCTGACCGCCTGGGACGCGGCCCTGCTGTCCTTCGCGGCGAGCTTCGCCGTCCAATCGGCGGCGCGCCTCGGCCTCTTCGGCGGCTGAGCGCGCTCCTCCAGGGAGGCAACCATGCAAGATGGGACGATCGGAATCCGAAACGCCATCCCGCCCGGCCCGGCGGCCGCGCGCCTGCCCGACCTGGAGCGCGCCCTGGTCAACCCGGCCGCGGTGTTCGACACCCCGGCCGCGTTGCGCGATCATCCCCGGCTGCTCCCGAGCTGCAAGCGGGAGATCCTGCGGCGCTGGGCCTGGGACGAGTACCTGAAGGAGGTCGCCGCCGCCGAGGGGATGGCCGAGGGCGAGCCGTCGCGACTCGACGCCGTGAAGGCCGCCCTCCTGGCGCTCGGCGAGGCGCGGCGTCCCGATCCCGCCGCGCCGGCCGCCGCGATCCCGGCGCCCCGGGCGCTCGATCGCGCGGCGGCCTGAGCGCGCCGCGGCCGTCACACGACCATCACACGACCGAGAACCGGAACTCCGTGGCGGCCGCGAAGGTCTCGCCCGGCCGCAGGACCGCGGAGGGGAAGCCGGGCTGGTTCGGCGCGTCCGGAAAGCCCTGCGTCTCGAAGCAGACGCCGTCGCCCGACCGGTAGATCCGCCCGGACGGGCCGATCAGGCGCCCGTCGAGATTGTTGCCGCTGTAGAGCTGCAGCGCCGGCTGCGTGGTCCAGACGTCGAGCCGCCGCCCGCTGCCGGGATCGACGCAGGTGGCGGCCGGCCGCAGCGTCCCGGCGGCCCCGCGCAGCGCGAAGGTGTGGTCGTAGCCCTTGGCGTAGGTGAGCTGCGTGTCCCCGGCGCGGATCCGCGCCTCCAGGGCCCGCGGCGCGCGGAAATCGAACGGCGTCCCGGCGACCGGCAGCAGCGCGCCGGTGGGGATCTGAGTCGCGTCGGTCGGCGCGAAGGCGTCCGCCTCGACCTGCACGACGTGGCCGAGGACGCCGCCCGCACCCTCGCCGGCGAGGTTGAAGTAGCTGTGGTTCGTGAGGTTCAGGACCGTGGGCCGGTCGGTCACCGCGGCGTAGTCCACGCGCAGCACGCCCTCCGCGGGCAGGCTGTAGGTGACGCGGACGTCGAGAGTGCCCGGAAACCCCTCCTCCCCGTCCGGCGAGCGGCGGCTCAGGACGAGGCGCGTCGCGTCGCTGAGTTCCGCCCGCCACAGGCGCCGGCCGAAATTCTCCGGGCCACCGTGGAGGGTGTTGGGAGGCTCGTTCACCGGCAGCCGGTAGTCGTGCCCGTCGAGGCTGAAGCGCCCGCCCGCGATGCGGTTCGCGTAGCGCCCGACGATCGCGCCGAAGCTCGGGCTCACGGTCTCGTAGCCCGCCAGGGTGTCGAGGCCGAGCACGACGTTGGCCGGACGGCCGGCGCGGTCGGGCACCTCGATCGCCGTGATGGCCGCGCCGTACTCGATGACGGCGACGCGCAGGCTGCCCCGGCTCAGGGTGTGGCGGCCGACCGGTCGGCCGTCCGCCGTCGTGCCAAACGGTTCGGCCGGCATCCGGCTAGCGCTTCCAGACCCCGAGCCGCTCGCTCCGGGCGTGGTCCTCGGCCGCGACCAGTTCGGGGCTCGCCTCCGGGGCGGCGCGGCCGCCGCCGTTGAACAGCACCACCTCGGAGAGGTCGCGCCCGTCCACGAGGCAGTTCATGTTCGCGCTGCCGGGGGCGGGCTGGCAGGTCACCGACCGGTTGCCGATGTACCGGGCCAGCTCCTCCGCCTGGCCGCCCCGCACCCACTCGACGCCGAACAGGTGCACGACCTTGCCGCCGACCTTGAGGGTCGCGGTATCGATCACCTGGGCCTGTCCGGTCACGGCGTTCGGCGGCAGCGGCGCGTCAGGCTCGGGATCGCCGCCTGTTTCGGGGGGCGGCGTCACCGTGTCGGGGGCCGAGGCCGGGGGGGGCGCGGCGCCGCTCGGGGCTTCCGCGCGGGAATCCGTGCGGGAAGCGGTCGGGGCGGCGGGGCGCCCGGATTCCGGCGCGGAGCGGTCCAGCACGAGCCCCGCGGCGAGCACCGCCACCAGGGTGCCGGCGACGGCGCCGAGGAGCAGCCGGCGCTGCCGGCGCCCGCCGTCATCGATCCCGCCCCCGCCGGGGCTGAGGCGGTCGCGCACGTGGCCGAGGCCGTCGCGCAGCGTCTCGCCGAACCGTCCGGGACCGCTGTTCCAGGCCGCTGCCGGATCTGCGCCCGCGGCCGGCCCGGCCTCTGCGTCGACGGGCGGGCGGGCGAAGCGTCCGCGCAGGTTCGTCCGCAGGCTTGCGAACCGGCCGGCGGCGGTCTGCGCCAGCACGCGGCCCTGCTCGGAGGAGCGCTCCGCCAGGGAGCGCGCCCGCTCGGACTGGGTCCCGACGAAGCGGGCGGTCGCGGCCTTCATCTCGTAGGCGCCGCTCAGCAGGGACGAGTCCCGGGCCTCCTCGGCGGTCGCCGGGGCCGGTTCGGGCTCGGGCTCCGGCGGCAGGAACAGGGCGGGATGGCGCGCGCGCAGCTCCGCGACGAGGTCCGCGAGGGTCATCGGCTCGGAGGTGCCCTCCCGCCGCCGCGCGGCCCCGTGGCGGTCGAGGACGCGGAGGCCGGTCCCGGACTCGTCCGGGGCGCAGGCGGCCTCGGCCAGGAGCTCCAGGGTCCGGACCGCGACGGGGCGCGGACGCGCGCGCGCGATCTCGGCCCGGATCGTCTCGCGCAGGGCGAGGCGGCCGGGACTGTCGAGAACCGGCCGGGCCGGCTCCGTCTCCTGTTGCTCCACCACCGTTGAAGACGTCATTCATCCGATCCCGGCATCACCGACGCGCGGCGTGAAGGAGGCTCGATCGCGCCTCCCGACGAAGGGCGCCCGCGGGCGCCCCACGGAACGCCCGACCCGCAGGACCGATCCCGCGACGCGCCCCGCCGCACGCTTCCCTCGCTGGCGCCCTTCCTAGCCGCCCTTGCAGGCGTTCTTGTAGGAGCCGCCGCACACCCCGCGCGAGCCCGTGCTCGCCGCGGGGTGGCGGACCGCGACGCGCGGCTCTTACGCCTTGCCGGGCGAGGCGGCCAGGGTTCCGGCCTGGATGCTCCGCCGCAGGACGCGACCGGTCTCGCCGAGGATGTAGGGCCGCGTCCCGGCGAAACCCACCTCCAGGACCAGCTCGGCCTCGCCGCTGGACACGGCGCCCCGGCCCGGATTGGCGGTGCGGAAATCGACGATCGTGCGGATCGTGCAGGTCTCGGTGTCGCAGGCGGCGCGCATCGCCCGCGGCTCGTAGCGCCGCTCGGGCCAGCGCTGGACGAAGCTGCGCTTCTCGGCGACCAGGGCCGCCGTGGTGATCGGCCGCCCGTAGAAGCGCACGCGGGTCGCGTAGTACTGGGTCGCGGCCCCGACCATGGTGTCGCTCGGACCCGAGACGGTGGCGAGGTAGCTCGTCGTCAGCGCCCGGGCGGCGGCCACGCGCTCCGCCGACGCGCCCGGCGCCGGGGCGGTCGCGGCCGGCGTCTCGGCGAGCCGGTGCGGGTGGCGCGCGGGGTGGTGCAGGTGTTCCCGGACCGGCGGACGCTCCAGGGCGGCCGCCCGCTTCGGTCCCGGCGCCCGCGTGGCCGCCGCCTTCGGCAGGGCGTCCTCGCCCGGCTCGGGTCTGGCGGCCTGCCGGACCGGCTCGGCGGCGCGCACCGGCGCTTTCGCCGCGTCCTTCGTCGATTCCTTCGCCGCCTCCTGCGCCGATTCCTTTCCCGGACCCTGAGCGGAACCCTGCGCCTGCGCGGCGGCCCGGGGCGGCGGGTCGACCCAGGCGCTCTGGGCGGCGGCACCGCCCGCGAGGGCGAACGGCAGGAGCATGCCGAGGGCGAGGGCCTGGGGACGGACGGGACGTGTGGCGGACATCGGTGCCTTCCTGGCGGCCGGGGCGGGCATCATGGAGAACGCGCCCGCGTGGGTCGGGGGTTCCACGAAGGGCTCGGGCGCGCCCACATCCTGCCGAACTCCGCGACGGCGACCAGCCCGGAATTGCGGGGATGATGGGGTTGCGTTCGTGCGTTTGGGTACCAAGTCGGGGACAGACTTGGCCTTTGGCCGGTCCCGGGTTCCCTACCGCGTTCCAGACTGCCCGCTCCCCCGTGCACCGAGGCTCCCTTGGCCCGACCTGAGACCGAGTCGCCCTCCGGCCCGCTTCCCGGGAGCGCGCGATGAGCACGCAGCCGCGCCGGGCCCTGCTGCTCTGCAACGCCAAGGCGCGCAACGGCGCCCTGGATCTCGACGAGGTGCGGGAGGTCCTGCGGGCGGGCGGCATCGAGCCGGAGGAGCCGCCGCCGGAAGCCGATTGCCGCGACGTGATCCGCGACCGGGCCGGCGCGGTCGATCTCGTGATCCTGGGCGGCGGCGACGGTACCATGAACTACGCCGCGCCCGCCCTGGTGGCGAGCGGCCTGCCCTTCGCGATCCTGCCGCTCGGCACGGCGAACGACCTCGCCCGCTCCCTCAACCTGCCGCTCGACCCCCTGGCGGCGGCCCGCTTCATCCCGACCGCCCAGGCGCGGCCGGTGGATCTCGGTTGGGTCAACGGCCACTACTACTTCAACGTGGCGAGCATCGGCTTCTCGGCGGAGCTCGCGGGCGAGCTGACGTCCGAATCGAAGAAGACCTGGGGCGTCCTCGGCTACGCGGTGGCGGCCGTCCGGGTCTTGCGCCGGGTCCGGCCCTTCACGGTGACGATCGAGCACGACGGCGTGGTGGAGAAGGTCACCACGATCCAAGTTTCGGTCGGCAACGGGCGCCACTACGGCGGCGGCATGACCGTGGAGGAGAGTGCCGCGGTCGACGACGGCAAGCTCGATTTCTACAGCCTGGAGATCAAGCACTGGTGGCGGCTCCTCGCGCTGCTGCCCGCCCTGCGGCGGGGCACGCATGGACGGGCCGCCGACGTGCGGGCGTTCCACACCCAGGAGATCCGGCTCTCGACCCGCAGGCCCCGTCCGGTGAACACCGACGGCGAGCTGACCACGCGCACGCCCGCCCATTTCAAGGTCTTTCCGAAGATTCTGCAGGTCCTGGCGCCCGAACCGGTGCGCGGACCGGCCCCCTTCGACCTGACGGCCCTCGGGAGCCGCCTGTTCCCGACCAGCGAGGCACCGCGCCCGTGACTGATCTGCTCCAGCTCGCCAGTCAGCCCGCCGTCTGGGCTGCCCTCGCCACGCTCGTGGTGATGGAGGTGGTGCTCGGCATCGACAACCTGATCTTCATCTCGATCCTGACCAACAAGCTGCCGCCCGAGCATCAGACGCGGGCGCGGCGCATCGGGATCGGGCTGGCGCTGATCCTGCGGCTGGGGCTGCTCGGCACGGTGGCGTTCATCGTGCACCTGACCGAGCCGGTCTTCTCGGTGCTGGGCCAGGACTTCTCCTGGCGCGACATGATCCTGATCGGCGGCGGCCTGTTCCTGCTCTGGAAGGCGACCAAGGAGATTCATCACACGGTGGATCCGGAGCCCGAGACCCCGGGCGTGACCGGCGGCACGATCGGCTTCGGCGCGGCGATCGGCCAGATCCTGCTCCTCGACCTCGTCTTCTCCATCGACTCGATCATCACGGCGGTCGGCATGACCGAGCACGTGCCGGTGATGATGGTGGCGGTGGTGGTCGCCGTGGTGGTGATGCTGGTCGCCGCCGAGCCGCTCTCGGCCTTCATCGCCCGGAACCCCACCGTGGTGATGCTGGCCCTCGGCTTCCTGATCATGATCGGCATGACGCTGATCGCCGAGGGGTTCGGCGCGCACGTGCCGAAGGGCTACATCTACACCGCGATGGCCTTCTCGGCCGGCGTCGAGGGCCTCAACATGCTGGCCCGCCGGCGCCGCCGTCCCGCCCGGGACGGCGCCCCCGCGTCGACCGGTCCGGCGCGGCGCGCCTGAGAGGGAGCGACCGTCATGCGGATCCGCGCGGCCCTCCTCCTGCTCCTCCCCGCTGCCGTCCACGCGGAGACGAAACCGATGGCGCCCGATCCGACGGTCCTGCACGACCTCGCCCCCACCGGCACGCTGCGGGCGGCGATCAACCTCGGCAACCCGGTCCTGGCCCAGGACGGCGCCGACGGACCCGCGGGGGTCTCGGTCGACCTCGCGCGGGCGCTGGCGGCCCGGCTCGGCGTGCCGGTGGCGTTCGTGACCTTCCCGGGGGCCGGCGCGGTCTCGGGCTCGGCGGGCTCCGGGACCTGGGACATCTGCTTCCTGGCGATCGACCCGAAGCGGGCGGAGGGGATCGCCTTCACGGAGCCCTACGTGCTGATCGCCGGCAGCTACCTCGTGCCGGCCGCCTCGCCGATCCGCTCCCCGGAGGCGGTGGACCGCGACGGCGTGCGCGTGTCGGTCGGGCGCGGGAGCGCCTACGACCTGTATCTGACCCGCGCCCTCCAGCACGCGACCCTGGTGCGGGCCCCGACCTCGGCCGAGGCGATCACGGCCTTCACCCGGGACGCTCTCGACGTCGCGGCCGGCGTCCACCAGCCCCTCGCCGCCTACGCGGCGGCCCACCCGGAGGTGCGGCTGCTGCCGGGGCACTTCATGGAGATCCCGCAGGCGATGGGAACGCCGGTCGGGCACCCGGCGGGCGCCGCGTATCTCGCGGATTTCGTCGCGCGGGCGAAGCGGGACGGGCTGGTGCGGCGCGGCCTGGAGGCCAGCGGACAGGATCCGGAGCTGGCGGCGC
The DNA here is from genome assembly GCF_900108435.1 of Methylobacterium sp. 275MFSha3.1. Taxonomy (NCBI): domain Bacteria; kingdom Pseudomonadati; phylum Pseudomonadota; class Alphaproteobacteria; order Hyphomicrobiales; family Methylobacteriaceae; genus Methylobacterium; species Methylobacterium sp. 275MFSha3.1. The sequence goes on from NZ_FNWP01000025.1 coordinate 24,982, forward strand.
CATGAGTTATCGGCGGCCATCGAACCCGCACACCTCGTCCTGAGGTGCGAGCGGAAGGCGCCTCGAAGGAGCTTCGAAGGAGCTTCGAAGGAGCCCTTTCAGGGCTCGTGCGGCCGACTGGATCCCTCCTTCGAGGCCTGCTGGGGCAGGCACCTCACGATCGGATCTACGGACGGACAGAGGATCGAGCGGAACCTCACGATCCGGGGTTCTCTCCATGTCCCGAGGAGTCTCTCGGCCGGCGTCACGCGCTCCGTCATCACGAGCGAAGCGAAGTGACCCAGAGGGTAGCGCGACCTCGGTGGACGTCGTGCCGCTGGGTTGCTTCGCTCCGCTCGCAAAGACGGTCAGATCGATGCCATCAACCGGACGCCGGATCACACCACGAGGTTCACGATCCGCCCCGGCACCACGATCACCTTCCGCGGCGCCTTGCCCTCCAGCACCTTCTGGACGGCCTCCAGCGCCAGAGTCGCGGCCTCCACGGCCTTCGCGTCGGCGTCCCGCGGCACGGTCACGTCCGCGCGCTTCTTGCCGTTGATCTGGACCGGCAGGGTGATCTCGTCCTCGACCAGGAGCCCCGCCTCGGTCTCGGGCCAGGGCGCCTGGGCGACGAGGCCGCCGCGGCCGAGGACGGACCAGCACTCCTCGGCGAGGTGCGGCATCATCGGGGCGATGAGCTGCACCAGGATGCCGGCCGCCTCCTGGGCGGCACCGGCCGAGACCGGCCCGCGCAGGCCGTCCTCCAGGGCGTTGGCCAGGGTGTAGATGTGGGCGACGCAGCGGTTGAAGCGCAGGCGCTCGATATCGTCCTGCACGGAGGCGAGCGCCCGGTGGGCGGCCTTGCGCAGGGTCAGGTCCGCGGCGCCGTCGCCCGCCGCCTGCCCGGCCGCGTTCACCAGCCGCCAGACCTTCTGGACGAACCGGGCAGCGCCCTGCACGCCCTCCTCGGTCCAGATCACGTCGCGCTCGGGCGGCGAGTCGGACAGCATGAACCAGCGCGCCGTGTCGGCCCCGTAGCTGGCGATGATGTCGTCGGGGTCGACCACGTTCTTCTTCGACTTCGACATCTTCTCGATCGGGCCGATCGCGACCGGCGCCTGAGTTTTCACGTGAAACGCGCGGCGCTCGCCCTCCTCGGTGGCGAAGCGGATCTCGGCCGGGGGCACCCAAGCGCCGGACGCGTCCTTGTAGGTCTCGTGGACGACCATGCCCTGCGTGAACAGGCCGGCGAACGGCTCGGCGACGCCGGCCCAACCGGTCTCGCGCATCGCCCGCATGAAGAACCGGGCGTAGAGCAGGTGCAGGATCGCGTGCTCGATACCGCCGATATACTGGTCCACCGCCAGCCAGCGGTCGACCACGGCCCGGTCGGTGGGCGCGTCCGCTAGCCAGGGCGCGGTGAAGCGCGCGTAGTACCAGGACGAGTCGACGAACGTGTCCATCGTGTCGGTCTCGCGCCGGGCCGGCGCGCCGCAATGCGGGCAGGGCACGTTGCGCCACGCCGCGTCGCGCTCCAGCGGGTTGCCGGGCTGATCGAACGACACCTCCTCGGGGAGCTTCACCGGCAGGTCGGCCACCGGCACCGGGACCGGGCCGCAGCTGTCGCAGTGGATGATCGGGATCGGGCAGCCCCAGTAGCGCTGCCGGGAGACGCCCCAGTCGCGCAGGCGGAACTGGACCTTGCGCCGGGCGACCCCCTCCCCTTCGAGGCGCCGGGCCACGGCCTCGAAGGCCTCGTCCGTGCGCATCCCGTCGAGGAAGCGCGAGTTGATCATCCGCCCGTCCTCGACATAGGCGGTGTCGGTGATCACGAAGCTCGCCGGATCCTGCCCTTCCGGGCAGACCACGGGCGTATTGCCGAGCCCGTACTTGTTGGCGAAATCGAGGTCGCGCTGGTCGTGCGCCGGGCAGCCGAACACCGCGCCGGTGCCGTACTCCATGAGCACGAAGTTCGCCACGTAGACCGGCAGCTCCCAGGACGGGTCCAGGGGATGGCGGACGGTCAGGCCGGTGTCGAAGCCGTGCTTCTCGGCGGTGTCGATCGCGGCCTGGGCGGTGCCGGTGCGACGGCACTCCTCGATGAAGGTCTGCAGCTCCGGCCGTCCCTCGGCCAGCGCGGCGGCCAGGGGATGGTCGGCGGCGATCGCCAGGAACTTGGCGCCGAACAGGGTGTCGGGCCGGGTCGTGTAGACGGTCACGGATTCGGGCGCGCCGGCCACCGGTCGGGCCAGTGCGAAAAGAACCTCCAGGCCCTCTGAGCGGCCGATCCAGTTCTTCTGCATCAGCCGGACCTTCTCGGGCCAGCGGTCCAGACCGTCCAGCGCGGTCAGCAGGTCCTCAGCGAAGTCGGTGATCTTGAAGAACCACTGGGTCAGCTCGCGCTGCTCCACCAGGGCGCCGGAGCGCCAGCCGCGGCCGTCGATCACCTGCTCGTTGGCCAGCACCGTGTGGTCCACCGGGTCCCAGTTCACCTTCGCGGTGCGGCGGGTGACGAGGCCCTTGGCCAGGAAGTCCAGGAACATGCGCTGCTGGTGCTTGTAGTAGTCGGGATCGCAGGTCGCGATCTCCCGGCTCCAGTCGAGCGACAGGCCCATGGCCTTCAGCTGGTCGCGCATCGACGCGATGTTGGCGTAGGTCCAGTCCCGCGGGTTGACCTTGCGCTCCATGGCGGCGTTCTCGGCCGGCAGGCCGAAGGCGTCCCAGCCCATCGGGTGCAGCACGTTGAAGCCGCGGGCGCGCTTGTAGCGGGCGACCACGTCGCCCATCGCGTAGTTGCGGACGTGGCCCATGTGGATGCGCCCCGACGGGTAGGGGAACATCTCGAGCACGTAGTATTTCGGGCGGCCGTCGGCATTGTCGGTCTCGAACAGCCGCTTCTCGGCCCAGGCCTCCTGCCAGCGCGGCTCGGCATCCTTGGCGTTGTAGCGCTCGACGGGCTGGGGGGCGGTGCTGGCGGTCATGGATCCGGCTGCGTCAGGGGCTCGTCGGTCATTCCGAAGGATGACCACGGCACGGTCGCGCCGCGATAGCATATCTGCGCCGCAGCCGGTCAACGCGGCGCGCGATTCGGGCTTGCGCGGGGCGCGCGAACGCATAGGTCGGCGGGGATCAGGCGCGACGACGACGCGCGCCGAGGCTCATACCACGCAGACCGACGCCCGGCAGCGACAGGACAGGCACGCCATGGACGACGCGACGACCGGCACGAACGCCCCTCCGACCGACGGGATGGGACAGAGGACCGACAAGCTTCCCGTCGGTCAGGCCGATGTCGCGGCCGGGCTCGCCGAGGTGCGCGCCGCCATCGCCCGCGCGGCCGAGGATTCGGAGCGCGACCCGGCCGAAGTGCAACTCGTGGCGGTCTCCAAGACCGTCCCGGCCGAGGGCATCCTGCCAGCGCTGAAGGCCGGCCATCGCGTCTTCGGCGAGAACTACGTCCAGGAATCCACCGCGAAGTGGCCGGCCCTCCGCCACCGCTTCCCGGACGTGGAGCTGCACCTCGTCGGGCCGCTGCAATCCAACAAGGCCCGGGAGGCGGTGGCGCTGTTCGACGTGATCCACTCCCTCGACCGGCTGTCGCTCGCGGCGGCCCTGGCCAAGGAGATCGAGCGGTCCGGCCGGACCCCGAAGCTGCTCATCCAGGTCAACACCGGCGCGGAACCGCAGAAGGGCGGCGTGCTCCCGGACCAGCTCGCCACCCTCCTGTCGGAGTGCCGGGAGACCCACGGGCTGGCGATCCAGGGCCTGATGTGCATCCCGCCCGCGGACGACCCGCCCTCCGCCCATTTCGCCCTGCTGGCCCGGCTCGCACACGAGCACAACCTGCCGATCCTCTCCATGGGCATGAGCGCGGACTTCCCGGCGGCGATCCAGCTCGGCGCCACCCATGTCCGGGTCGGGACCGCGATCTTCGGGGCCCGGACCCGGAAGGCCTGACGCTGGGCCCGGGCCTCAACCTGGGCCCGGGCCTCAGCCGATCCGCAGGTGCGTCCGCGGCCCGAGGCGCCCGAGCAGGCGCAGGAGATCGGCCCGGGCCAGGGCGACGCAGCCCTCCGTGGGGCGGTACCCGTCCCGGGCGATGTGCAGGAAGATCGCCGAGCCCCGCCCCTTCCGGATCGGGGCGCGGTTGTAGTCGAGGTCGATCACCACGTCGTAGAGCCCGTCGCCCCGCCACATCGATTCGGCGCTGACCCCCGGGGCCGGCAGGCGGATCGGCCGGTTGTAGCGGCGGTCCCGGCTCTCGTCGCACCAGCCGTCCTCGGGGCGGGTCGCCCGCAGGGGCAGCAGCGTGCGCGGCCGGACCGCGAGGTGGTCGGGCCGGTACGCGCCGCCGCGCAGGCGGAAGCGCCCGCGCGGCGAGCCGCCGTCGCCCTCGCGCTTGTCGCCGACGATCCCGCCCGCCCCGAGGGCGCAGGGAATCACCGCCGGGCCGACGAGGAGCTGCCCGCGCCGCCGGTCCCCGACGAGGGCGCGGACGCGGATCTCCCCCAGGGTCAGGCGGATGGGTCCCCTGCTCGGCCGCCGCATCTCCGTCCTCCCGAATCCGCCCGGTCCCGGGGCCTTATGCCCGGGATCGGTACTTCGAACCGGTGAAAAATTGCGCACAAGGCAACTTCCGGCCACAAAGGATGCTCTATCTCTCGGTTGAACCCGGGCCGCCGAGCCGGGATTCGGGAGCGCGCCAGCCCCCCGCCGCGCCGCGGGGACCGCCGCCGTGATCCCGGAGCGGCGCGCCCCCGATCCCGCAGCCCGTTCGCCGGGGCGCTTGTCACGGCGGCGAAAGGATGCGGAAACACAAGCCTGGGTAGGGTCGTCGCGCGATCCTGCCGAGATCTGACATCATCGCATGCTGCACCCGGCAGGCGGCCCTCGCCCCTCCCGCAGCACGCATTGGGGCCCGGACGATGCCGAATGTCTACCGCCTGCTGATCTGCGACGACGACGCGGTCCTGCGCGATACCCTGACCGAGCAGCTCGATCTCTGCGACGAGTTCACGGTCTTCACCGAGGCCAACGCCACCGACGCGATCCGGCGGGTCGCCGCGGAGCGGATCGACCTCGCCGTCATGGATGTCGGCCTGCCCGACCTCGACGGGCGCGAGGCCGTGCGCCGGATGCGCGCCGCCGGCTTCCGCGGCCCGGTGATCATGCTGACCGCCCAGGATTCCGAGGCGGACCACGTCGAGGGGCTGGAGGCCGGCGCCAACGACTACGTCACCAAGCCGTTCAAGTTCGGCATCCTGCTGGCCCGGATCCGCGCCCACCTGCGCAGCCACGAGGCCTCCGAGGACGCGGTCTTCCAGATCGGCCCGTACACGTTCCGCCCGGGCGCCAAGCTCCTCGTCGGCGAGCGCGGCTCCAAGCTGAAGCTCACCGAGAAGGAGACCGCGATCCTGCGCTTCCTCTACCGGGCGGGCCGGGCCGTGGTGAACCGCGACACCCTGCTGGCCGAGGTCTGGGGCTACAACGCCCAGGTGACCACGCACACGCTGGAGACGCATATCTACCGGCTGCGCCAGAAGATCGAGCCGAACCCCGCCACCGCCGCGATCCTCGTGACCGAGGGCGGCGGATACAAGTTGCTGCCCTGACGAATTGAAGCTTTACGTGTAGGCGATCCGGCGGGTTCGCGTATGCGCAGGGTGGTGAGGCGTTCTTGGGGCTCGACGACGATATCGCGATCCTCGCGGCCGCGCCGCTGTTCGGCTTCCTCGACCGGGACGCCCTGCGCCTGCTGACCTTCGCGGCCGAGCGGCGCGACCTCGCGGACGGCGACCTGCTCTTCGCCCGCGGCGATCCGGCCGATGGCGGCTTCGTGGTGATGGCGGGCACAATCCGCCTGGAGCCCCGGGTTCCGGCGGCCGAGCCGGTGCGGGCCGGGCGCTCGGCCCTGATCGGCCAGCTCGCCCTGTTCGTGCGCGGGACGCGCCCGACCGAGGCCCGGGCCGAGGGGAGCGCCGCGGTGATGCGGATCACTCCGATGCTGATGCGCCGCGTGCTGGAGGAGTTCCCCGCCGCCGCGCGGGCCGTCCACGACACCCTGGCGGACGACCTCGCCGGCCTGGTGACCGATCTCGATCAGGTGCGCGAACTGCTCGAGGTCATCGACGGCATCTCCTCAGGTGACAGCTCCGGTGGCCGCTTGTAAGCACGGGCTCCCGCCGCAAGAGTTCTGACCCGTCCCATGTCCCAGGCCGGCAAGCCCCATTCCGATCTCGCCCATTCCGATCTCGCCCAGACCATCGAAGCCGCCTGGGACGACCGCGCCAACGTGTCGACCGCCACCAAGGGCGCGGTGCGCGAGGCGGTCGATGCGGCCCTGGAGCTGCTCGATTCGGGCAAGGCCCGCGTCGCCGAGAAGTCGGGCAACCACGACTGGGTGGTGAACCAGTGGCTGAAGAAGGCGGTGCTGCTCTCCTTCCGCCTCAACGACATGGCGACGATCGAGGGCGGCCCCGGCGGCGCGCCCTGGTGGGACAAGGTCGCGTCGAAATTCGCCGGCTGGGGCGAGGCCGAGTTCCGCGCCGCGGGCCTGCGCGCCGTGCCGGGCTGCTTCGTCCGCCGGGGCTCCTACATCGCCCCCGGCGCCGTGCTGATGCCGAGCTTCGTCAATCTCGGCGCCCATGTCGGCGAGGGCACGATGGTCGACACCTGGGTGACGATCGGCTCCTGCGCGCAGGTCGGGAAGAACTGCCACATCTCGGGCGGCGCCGGTATCGCGGGCGTCCTGGAGCCGCTCCAGGCCAACCCGGTGATCATCGAGGACGACTGCTTCATCGGCGCCCGCGCCGAGGTGGCGGAGGGCGTCATCGTCGGCCAGGGCAGCGTCCTGTCCATGGGCGTCTATATCGGCGCCTCCACCAAGATCGTCGACCGGACCACCGGCGAGGTCATGTACGGCCGGGTGCCGCCCTACTCGGTGGTCGTCTCGGGCACGATGCCCGGCAAGGCGCTGCCGGACGGCACGCCGGGCCCGGGCCTCTACTGCGCGGTGATCGTCAAGCGCGTCGACGCCGGCACGCGGTCCAAGACCGCCATCAACGAGCTGCTGCGCACCTGATTCACCCGGGACCTGGCGGGAGCGCGATGGAGACGTCCGAGCTGACTCTGACGGTGGCGGGCCGGACGGTGCCGACCCCCTGCGACCGGATCGGGACGGGGCCGGACGCGCTCCTGCTCCCGGCCCTGTCGACCATCTCGGCGCGGGCCGAGATGCGCGGCCTCGCCGGGCGGCTCGGGACGGAGTACCGCTGCCTCGTCCCCGACTGGCCGGGCTTCGGCGCCCGGCCGCGGGCGCGGGTCCCCCTCGCCCCGGCGACCTTCCACGCCTTCCTGGACGCCCTGCTGGCGGCCGCGCCCGGACCCTACGCCCTCGGCGTCGCGGCCGGCCACGCCGCCGGCTACCTCGTGGCGGCGGCGCGGCGCCACCCGGGGGCCTTCGGGCGGCTGGTCCTGGTGGCCCCGACCTGGCGGGGACCGCTGCCCACCGCGATGCCGGGGCGGGCGCACTGGTTCCCGCGCATCCGACGGGCCGTGGAGGCCCCGCTCCTCGGCGAGGCGCTCTACCGGATCAACATCAGCCCGCCGATCATCGGCCGGATGATGCGCGCCCACGTCTACGCCGACGCGGCGCGCGTCACCCCGGCGGTGATCCGCGACAAGCACGCCATCACCCGCCAGCGCAACGGCCGCTTCGGCACCGCCGCCTTCGTCACCGGCGGCCTCGACCCGGTGGGCAGCCGCGACGCCTTCCTGGCGCTGTTTGGCGACGGCCTGCCGCCGACCCTGGTGCTGCGCCCCGCGGGCGCCCCGCGGCGCTCGGGCGCCGAGATGGACGCCCTCGTCGCCGGCGGCCGCGTGACCGGCGCCGCGATCCCCGGCGCCCTGAGCCCGCACGAGGAGCATCCGGACGCCGTGGCCGCCGCGATCCGGGCGGCGTGAGCGCGGCGCGCGGGCCGGCGCGTGTGACAAGCGGCCCGGATCGCCGCCGCCCCGCCCTGGACAGGCGTGTGTGCCTGTGCAGGGACTGAACGGGCCGGCTGAGCCGTTCCTCCGGCAGCGGGCGCGCCCCGCAGATTCCATCCGAGAGAGTCCCGGATCCGATGCTGCGCACGCCGTCCCTGCCCCTCCTCGCCCTGGCCGCCCTCGCCCTCCTCCTGGCCGTCGCGGCCCGCGCCGAGGATTCCCCCCGCCCGGCCCCCTCGGCCCCCCCGGCAACGCCCGCGGCCCCGTCCCTCGGCGCCGACACGCTGAAGCCCGGCAAGCCCGCCGTGAAGCCCTATCTGGCCGACGGGGCGGTGCCGGACGCCGTCCAGTTCCTGCCCTCCCCGCCGGCCCACGACGCGCCCCTCGACAAGGCCGACCGGGCGGCCTTCAACAGCACCCGCGCCCTCAAAGGGTCGCCGCGCTGGGAGCTGGCCGCCAACGACGTGTCCGAGGGCGCCGCCGCCGTCCTGGAGAACTTCGCCTGCGTGCTCGGCACCCGGATCGATCAGGCGCGGGTGCCGGCGGTGATCAACCTCCTGGAGCGCGCCCGCCTGGATCTCGCCCGGGCGACGCGGGGACCCAAGGTCCATTACCGGCGCCTCCGCCCGTTCGTCGGCAACGAGGCGCCGATCTGCGTGCAGCGCAGCCAGGCCCTTGCCGACAGCTTCAGCTACCCGTCGGGCCACGCCACGCAGGGCTGGGCCTACGCGCTGATCCTCGCGTCCCTGGTGCCCGAGAAGGCGACCCCGATCCTGGCCCGCGGCCGGGCCTACGGCGAGAGCCGGATCGTGTGCGGCGTGCACTGGCTCAGCGACGTGGCCGCGGGACGCCTGACCGGCACCGCGGTCTTCGCCACCCTGATGGGCGACGCGGCCTTCCGCGCCGATCTCGACAAGGCCCGCGCCGAGCTTCGCGGCGCCCTCGCCAGCCCCGGGACGGTTCCCGATCAGGCCGCCTGCACCCGGGAGGCGACCGCCCTGCGGGAGCCCCCACTCGAGTTCTAGGCGCGAACGATTGTAGATTTGAACGCTTCCAAGTGTGTGATTTACAACACGTTTTCGGCTTGATCGAGCGGCCGTGATCGATGGTACGGGAGCCCCGGGCGCCGTGTAGAGGCGCGTTCGTGGGTTCCCGATGTCGTTTCGTTCCGCTCCGTCCGGTCTGCTCCTCGCCACCACCGCACTGACCACCGTCGCCCTGGTCCCGGCGGCCGCCGCGCAGGGCGCCGCCGTCCAGCTCGACGAGATCTCCGTGGAGGCCGCCCGCCCGGCCGCCGCGGCCCCGACGGGCGTCGGCGGCGGCGGCAATGTCAGCCGCGGCGACGGCGGCGGCGCGGCCACCAGCGGCGGCGGCGGCGGCCCCTCCGGCGTCACCGGCTACGTGGCGCGCGTGAGCCCCGCGGCGACCAAGACCAACACGCCCCTGCTCGAGACCCCGCAATCGGTCTCGGTGGTCACCCGGGAGCAGCTCAACGACCGCAACGTGCAGGATCTGGCCCAAGCGATCGCCTACACGCCGGGCGTGTCGAGCAGCGTGTTCGGCTTCGATCCCCGCTACGATGCCTTCTACATCCGCGGCTTCAGCGCGACCTACAACGGCATCTTCCGCGACGGCCTGCGCCTCAATGCCGTCGGCCTGACGATCCCGCGCAGCGAGCCCTACGGGCTGGACGCGGTCACCATCCTGAGGGGGCCGGCCTCGGGCCTCTACGGTCTCGGCTCGCCCGGCGGCATCGTCGACTCGACCTCGAAGCGCCCGGTCTTCGTACCCTTCGGAGAGGTGCAGTTTCAGGCCGGCAACTACGACCGCTTCCAAGGCAATTTCGACATCGGCGGCCCGGTGGCGGGCACCGACGGGACGATGGCCTACCGCGTGACCGGCGTGAAGCGCCAGTCCAACACCTACCTGCCCGGCGGAGACGACGACCGCACCTTCATCGCCCCGTCCTTCACGTGGCGCCCGGATTCCGACACCAGCTTCACCTTCCTCAGCGAGTATTTCGAGTCGCGCCTGCCGGGAACGTCCTTCTTCTACAACCATCCGGGCTTCCGGGTGACCAATTTCTACTCCGGCGATCCGGCGCTCAACCAGTACAAGCAGCAGCAGTATCGCGTCGGCTACGCCTTCGAGCACAAATTCTCGCCGGATCTGATCTTCCGTCAGAACTTTCGCTACTACGACGTTCGCGCGGATTACGATTACACGTCGATCACGGGGCTGAACCCGGCCCGGACTCTGGGCGCGCGGACGGCCGGCGCCTACGTGGACACGCTGAGCCAGATCTCCCTCGACAACCAACTCGAAGGCCACTTCACCACCGGTCCGATCCAGCACACCCTGATCGGCGGGGTCGATTACGCCCATTACGACTACACGCGCGCCTTCGGTTTCGGGGCCGCGCCGGACCTCAACCTCCTGACCCTGAACTACGGGCAGCAGGTGATCGCCCGGCCGCGCTACACGAACTTCCAGAGTCAGGCGCAGGATCAGATCGGCGCCTATTTGCAGGATCAGGCCAAGCTCGGGCGCTTCGTGCTGACCCTCACCGGCCGGCACGACTGGGTCTTCCAGAACACGAGCGACCGGACGGCCGGCACGGTCGCCGACCAGACCGATCGGGCCTTCTCGGGCCGCATCGGCCTGAATTACCTGCTCACCGACTTCCTGGTGCCCTACGCCAGCTACGCCACGACCTTCACGCCGCAGGTCGGCGTCGACGTGAACGGGAACCCGTTCAAGGCCGCGACCGGCGACCAGATCGAGGCCGGCGTGAAGGCGGCCATCCCGAACACCAACATCACGACGTCGTTCTCAGGGTTCGACATCGTGCAATCGTCGCTCCTGCGGCAGGATCCCAACAACATCGCCAATCAGGTCGCGACCGGGTCGGTCGAGTCGAAAGGGTTCGAGGCCGAGCTGACGGCGAACTTCGCGCCGGGAACCAACCTGACGCTGTCCTACACCCACCTCAACCTTCGCTATCTGCGCCAGACCTCCCTGGTCACCGGGCGGCCGATCGACGGCAACGCCCTCTCGGGGATCCCGGGCGACAGCTTCACCGCCTTCGGGACCTATCAGTTCGCGCCCGGCTCGCCGCTGGCCGGCCTGCAACTGGGCGGCGGCATCCGCTACGCCGGGACGAGCTTCGCCGACGACGAGAACACCGTCCGCAACCCGACCGTGACCCTGTTCGACGCGCTGGTCGCCTACGATTTCGCGGCCCTCGACCCGAAGTACAGGGGCTTCCGCGCGCAGATCAACGCGTCCAACATCTTCGACCGCAGCTAAACGACCTGCCAGGCCGGGTTCTGCTACCGCGGCGCGCCCGCGACGGTCATCGGCAGCCTGATCTACCGCTGGTAATGTCCGGGAGCGGGGGCCGCGGCATGGCAGGTCCCCGTCCCCGGCACTGGAGCCGGGATCGGAAACCGTCCTAAGGCCGGAGCATCGTCCTCCGACCCGGACCCGCCATGCTCTCGACCCTGCTGGTCGTGCTGCCGATCTTCGCGCTGATCTTCGCCGGCTGGCTGGCCCGGCGCGTCGGCGTGCTCGGGGCCGCCGCCACCACCGAACTCAACCGGTTCGTGGTCTTCCTGGCCCTGCCGGCGCTGCTGTTCGACGTGACCGCGCACGCCCACTGGAGCACCATCTGGAAGCCCGGCTTCATCGGCGCCTTCGGACTCAGCAGCCTCGCGATCTTCGCCCTCGCCGTGCTGATCCGCGGCGGGGCGGGGCGGCCGCTGGCGGACGCCGCGGTCGACGGGCTCAACGCCGGCTACGCCAATACCGGCTTCATGGGCTTCCCGCTGGCGCTCGTCGCCTTCGGGCCGGAGGCGCTCGCGCCCACCACGGTGGCGGCGATCCTCACGGTCTGCGGCGTCTTCGCGGTGGCGATCGTGCTCATCGAGACCGGGCTGCGGCGCGAGGCGGCCGCGTCGGGGAGGGGCGGCGGGGCGCGCCGGCCCGTCTGGTGGACGGTCAGCCGCTCGCTGGTGCGCAACCCGCTGCTGGTGGCACCGGCGCTGGGCGCGCTGGTGCCGAGCGCCGGCCTCGCCGTGCCGGACGCGGTGGCCACGTTCCTGAAGCTCCTCGGCGGCGCGGCGGCGCCCTGCGCCCTGGTGGCGCTCGGCCTGTTCCTGGCCCAGCCCCGCCAGACCGGGGGCGGGCAGGGGCGCACCGCCGCGCTGCTCGTCGGCCTGAAGCTGGTGCTCCACCCGCTCCTGGCCTACGGCCTCGGCCGCTACCTGTTCGACCTGCCCCCGCTCCTGCTGCACACCGCGGTGCTCATGGCCGCCCTCCCCACCGGCACCGGGCCGTTCATGCTGGCGGAGTTCTACCGGCGCGAGGCCGACCTAACCGCCACCGTGGTGCTGGTCTCGACCGTGCTGGCCGTCGTGACGGTCTCGGCCTACCTCGCGGCGATCGCCTAGGCGGCCCGGTGATCCCGGGCTCTCCGGACGGCCGCGGCCTCACATTCGGAAACCGGGCGACCACGCTCTTGCCGCAGAGGAATCGTAACGTTTGCCCCGTAGCGTCGTGGCGCGGAACGCCGTGTCCGCGCTAGAACGATCCGACAGGCAGGGGCGGAACGACGGCGGATGGTGGGTTCGGGAGTTTCCATCGCGGGGCGGATCGCCCGCCTCGCCTGCGCGACCGGCCTGGCGCTGAGCCTCTCGGCCTGCTTCCGGCCGCTCTACGGGCCGACCGCCTCGGGGGAATCCGTCCAGGCCCTGCTCGCCTCGGTCCAGGTCGACGACGTCGCGATGGCCCAGGGCCAGGAGCGCCTCGGCCACTACCTGCGCAGCGAGCTGGTCTTCGACCTCGACGGGTCCGGCCACCCGGCGACCAAGCGCTACCGGCTGAAGCTCTCGGGCTCCGAGATCGTGCAGACCCCGATCGTCTCCTCCACCACCGGCCGCGCCGAGGCCGGCACCCTGGTGGCCAACATCAAGTACAGCCTCGAGGATATGGGCGGCACCAAGGTCTACACCGAGGGCGTCGCCACCTCGACCGCGACCTACGACCGCTCGGTGCAGCGCTTCGCCAGCCAGCGGGCGGCGCGGGACGCTGAGATCCGTCTGGCCAGCGTGCTGTCCGACCAGATCAAGAGCCGCCTCGCCGCCGTCCTCTCGACGAAGCCGTAATCCGACGTGACGGCGGTCAAGGCCGGCGAGATCGAGGGGCTGATCCGGCGCGGGCCCGATCCGCGCATCCCCGTCATCCTGGTCTTCGGGCCGGATACCGGTCTGGTGACCGAGCGGGCCCGGAAGCTCGCGGAGGATTTCGTCGACGACCCGGCCGACCCGTTCGCGCTGGTGCGGATCGACGGCGACGCCCTCGCCTCCGATCCGGGCCGGCTGTGCGACGAGGCCGGGACCCTGGGGCTGTTCGGCGGCAGGCGGTCGATCTGGGTCCGGCCCGGCACCCGCAACTACGCGCCGGCCGTCGAGGCCGTGCTGGGCGCGGCGGTCGCCGACACCCGCATCGTGGTGGAGGCCGGTGACCTCGCCAAGAACAACCCGCTCCGCACCCTCTGCGAGCGCTCGCCGAAGGCGCTCGCGATTCCCTGCTACGCCGACGACGAGCGGACCCTCTCGGACCTGATCGAGCGCACCCTCCAGGAGCGCGGCCTGCGCATCGACCGCGCCGCCCGGGAGGTCCTGGCCCGCAGCCTCGGCGGCGACCGCCGGGCGAGCCTGATGGAGATCGAGAAGCTCGCCCTCTACGCCGCGGGGGAGGGGGACAGGACCGTGACCCTCGAGCACGTGGAGGCCGTCACCAGCGACGTCGCGGCGAGCGTGCTCAACACCCTGATCGACGCCGCCTTCGACGGCCGCCGCGACGCGGTGGAGCGCGACTACCGCCGCTTCCGGCACGAGGGTCTCGACCCGGGGGTGGTGCTGAGCTCGGCGCTGCGGCATGCCCTGACGCTGCTCACCACCCGCCTCGACAATCCCGACAAGACGCCCGCCATGATGGTCGCGACGTGGCGGGGCCTGCATTTCAAGCGCAGGGCCAGCATCGAGGGCCAACTCGGCGCGTGGCCGGCCGGAACGCTCCGTCAGGCCGTGGCGGCCCTGCAGGAGGCGATCCTGGCCTGCCGGCGGGCGCAGCCCGACCTGGCCCACGCGCTGGCCTCGGCGGCCCTCCTGCGGGTCGCGGAGGCGGGTGCGCGGCGGCGGCGCTAGGGCGCCTCGTCGGGGGAGGGCGGTCGCACCGTACCCGCAGAGGAGGCGGGAAACGTTGCCACGACCGGCCGGACCGTCCTGCGCGGCAGCCGGACGACCGGCCCGGAGGGCTGGGTCCGGTTCGAGGCGATCTGTCACGGCTGGCAGGCGGTTCGCGCCGCGCGTGTCTCCGTCGAGGTGTTCCTGGACGGGCGCACATGCTCCCCGGGCGGATCGACTTCCCCGACGCGCCAAGAGGGTTCCTCTGCACGCAGGTGCCGGCCTGTCGCGGTCGCGGCGGCGAACGCCTCGTGATCGACGCCGGCGCCCCCCTCGCGGCCGCGGATCCCGACCGGCGGGCTTCCTGCGCCGCGCAGGAGGTGCGCGACCGGTCTCGCGCCACGCTGATGCTCGAAGTCGATCCCGGCCGAGTCGACCCCGGCCGAGGCGCTGCGGGGCGGGGTCCCAGCGGCGCGCCGCCGGGACCGTCCGGACCGGCCGGCCTCCCGGCTCGCCGCACTCGTGCCGGGCCTGCGACGGACCCGCCGAGGCGGCGCCTTCGTACGGAGGCGGCCTTCAGGCGTCCGAGACCTTGAACCGGTTGAGCAGCGCCTGCAGCTCGTCCTGGGTCTCGTAGCGGATGCGGATCTCGCCCGAATCGGCGTCCTTGGGCTTGTAGGAGACCGGGACGCCGAGGGCCTGGTGGATCCGCAGTTCCAGGTCGCGCACCGTCGCGGGACGCTCGGCCGAGAGGCGCGGGCGCCCGGGGCGGGGCGTCTCGGCCGGGGCTGCCTCCGCGGAGGCGATCGCCTCCACGTCCCGGACCGATAGGCTCTCGGCCACGACGCGCCGCGCCGTCGCCTCCGGATCGCGCACAGCCAGCAGCGCGCGCGCGTGGCCGGCGGTCAGCTCGCCCGCGGCGACCCGCTCCTGCACGGACAGCGGCAGGTTGAGCAGCCGGAGCGTGTTGGCGAGATGGCTGCGGCTCTTGCCAAGGATCTCGGCCAGCTCCTTCTGGGTGTACGAGAAATCCTTCATCAGGCGCTCGTAGCCGGACGCCTCCTCGATCGCGTTGAGGTCGGTGCGCTGGACGTTCTCCAGGATGGCGAATTCCAGGGAGCCGCGGTCGTCGATCTCGACCACCACCACCGGCACCTCGTCGAGGCCGGCGCGCTGGGCGGCCCGCCAGCGCCGCTCGCCGGCCACGATCTCGAAGGTCCCGGGCACGTCGCCGATCGGGCGGACCACGATCGGCTGGATGATGCCCCGCTGGCCGATCGAGGCCGCCAGCTCGGACAGCTCCGTCTCGGCGAAGCTCCGGCGCGGGTTGCGCGGGTTGGCGCGCAGGAACTCGATCGGAACCCGGCGCTGCTCCTCGGCCTTGGCCGAGGCCTTGCCGGCCTCGTTGAAGTCACCGATCAGCGCCGCGAGCCCGCGCCCCAGTCGAGGCTTCGCCCCCTCCTCCGCCATGATCGCCACCCGTGTCACGCTCCACACTCGCCCCTCGAACCGGGAGGGGGACTCAAACCCGTCAGGCCGCGGCCGGAACCCGGCCCTCGCGCTGGATCACCTCCGAGGCGAGGCGCAGGTAGGCCTGACTGCCGGCGCATTTCAGGTCGTACAGCAGCGCCGGCTTCCCGTGCGAGGGCGCCTCGGAGATCCGGACGTTGCGGGGGATCACGGTCTCGTAGACCTTGTCGCCCATGAAGCCGCGCACGTCCGCCACGACCTGGGCGGAGAGGTTGTTGCGCGGGTCGAACATCGTCAGCACGATGCCCTGGATCGTCAGCTTCGGGTTCAGGGCGCCGCGGACCTGCTCGACGGTGCGCAGCAGCTGGCTGAGGCCCTCCAGGGCGAAGAACTCGCACTGCAGCGGCACCAGCACCGCGTCGGCGGCCGCCAGCGCGTTGATGGTCAGCAGGTTGAGCGAGGGCGGGCAGTCGATCAGCACGTAGCTGATCCGGCTGAGGCTCGGCGCCTGGGTCAGGCTCTTCAGCACGCCGCGCAGCCGGTGCGCCCGGTCGGGGAGGGTGGCCAGCTCAAGCTCCAGGCCGAGGAGGTCCATGGTCGAGGGCGCCAGCGACAGCCGCGGCACGGCGGTGGGGACCACGGCCTGCGCCAGCGAGGCCTCGCCGGCCATGACCTCGTAGGTCGAGACCCGGCGCTTGGCGCGGTCGATCCCGAGACCCGTGGAGGCGTTGCCCTGCGGGTCAAGATCGACGACCAGCACGTCCTCGCCGATCGCCGCCAGGGCGGTGCCGAGGTTGATCGCCGTCGTGGTCTTGCCGACGCCGCCCTTCTGGTTGGCGAGCGCCAGAACGCGCAGAGGGCGTCGCATGGATGAATCCATGGACCTGTCGGCGGGGTCGCCGAGGATCGCTTCGCTCATCGGTGGCTCGGGGCGGCGAGGGCAGTGACGCGCACGATCCGGGCTTCGGAATCGGTCCGGCTCGGCACAAGGTCGTTAACGACTCTCCACTGCGCGCCGGCCTGGGTCAATTCGGCTTGTACGTCCCGCCCCTTCGGAAACAGGCCGGTGGTGCCCGTTTTCAACAGAGGCTCCGTCCAGGCGAGGAGCTGCGCCATCGGGGCGAGGGCGCGGGCGCAGACGACGTCGGTCCCGACGTACTCGCCGATCACCGCCTCGATCCGGGCGTTGCGCACCCGGGCCGGCGCCCCGGTGAGCCGGGCGGTCTCGGTGAGGAAGGCGCACTTGCGCGCGTTGCTCTCCACGAGATCGACCCGGACGCCGCGCTCCCGGCCGGCGATGGCCAGGATCAGGCCCGGGATGCCCGCGCCGGAGCCGAGATCGAGCCACGTGCGGGCCTCCGGCGCGAGGTCGAGGAGCTGCAGCGCGTCGTCGATGTGGCGGCTCCAGACCTCGGCCAGCGTCGCGGGACCGACGAGGTTCTTGATCGGTTGCCAGCGCCGCAGCTGCGCCACGTAGAGGTCGAGCCGCTCCGCTGTTTCACGTGAAACACCGGCCGCAGCCAGGATACGGGCGCGATCCGGATCGCTCATGCCGGGAGCCGGTCCGCGGGGGCCGACGCAGCGCGGGCCCCGCGCCGCGCGTGGGCGGCCAGCAGGGTGAGGGCGGCCGGCGTCACGCCCTCGATCCGCGCCGCCTGTCCGAGGGTCCCGGGGCGCACCGTCTCGAGCTTCACCCGCATCTCGTTCGAGAGGCCGCTGATCGCCGCGTAGTCCAGCCCCGCCGGCAGGCGCACGGCCTCGTCCCGGCGGAAGGCCGCGATGTCGGCGTCCTGCCGGTCGAGATAGACTGCGTAGGTCGCGTCGGTCTTCATCCGGTCGGCGATCCGCGGGGCGACCTCGGCGAGGTCCGGCCACACCGCCGCCAGGTCGGACCAGCCGATCTCCGGGTAGGCGAGGAGCTGGAAGCCGGTGCGGCGGATGCCGTCGCGGTTCAGGACGATCCCGTGGGCCGTGGCCTGGCTCGGCGTCAGGCTCACCGCGTCGAGGCGGGCGCGCGCCGCGTCGAGCGCCGCCTGCCCGGCCGCGAAATGGGCCGCCCTGTGTCCTCCGACGCAGCCCAGCGCGATCCCGCGCGGCGTCAGCCGGGCGTCGGCGTTGTCGACCCGCAGGGACAGCCGGTACTCCGAGCGCGAGGTGAACATCCGGTACGGCTCGCTGACTCCCTGGGTCACGAGGTCGTCGATCATCACGCCGAGATACGACTCGGCCCGGTCGAAGCCCGCGATGCCGAGGCCGCCCGCGTGCCGGGCGGCGTTGAGGCCGGCCACCAGCCCCTGGCCGGCGGCCTCCTCGTAGCCCGTCGTGCCGTTGATCTGGCCGGCCAGGAACAGGCCCGGCAGGCTCTTCACCTGGAGGCCGACGTCGAGTTCCCGGGGGTCCACGTAATCGTACTCGATGGCGTAGCCCGGCCTCAGGATCGCGGCCGGCTCCAGCCCGGGGATCAGGCGGACGAGATCGCGCTGCACCTCTTCCGGCAGCGCCGTGGAGATGCCGTTCGGGTAGATCGTCGGGTCGTCGAGACCTTCGGGCTCCAGGAAGATCTGGTGGCCCTCCCGGTCGCCGAAGCGCACGACCTTGTCCTCGATCGACGGGCAGTAGCGCGGGCCCCGGCTGGCGATGCCGCCGGAATACATCGGCGAGCGGTGCAGGTTGGCGCGGATCAGGTCGTGGACGGCCCGGCTCGTCCGGGTGATGCCGCAGCGGATCTGCGGCGTCGTGATCCGCTCGGTCAGCGTCGAGAACGGCACCGGCTCGGCGTCGGCCTCCTGCATCTCCAGGCCGGACCAGTCGATGGTCCGCCCGTCGAGGCGCGGGGGCGTGCCGGTCTTCAGGCGCCCGAGGCGCAGGCCGATCCGGTCGAGGGTCCGCGCCAGCCCGACCGCCGGCGCCTCGCCGACGCGGCCCGCCGGGATCTGCCGCTCGCCGATATGGATCAGGCCGCGCAGGAAGGTGCCGGTGGTCAGCACAACCGCGCCGCAGGCGAGGGTCCGGCCGTCGGCCAGGACGAGGCCACGGAGGCGCCCCTCGGCGTCGAAGGCCAGGTCCTCGCAGGCGCCGGCGATGACCGTCAGCCCCTCGGTCCCGGCCACGGCCGCCTGCATGGCGGCCGCGTAGAGCTTGCGGTCGGCCTGGGTCCGGGGGCCGCGCACCGCGGGTCCCTTGCGGCGGTTGAGCAGGCGGAACTGGATGCCGGCCGCGTCGGCGACCCGGCCCATCAGCCCGTCCAGGGCATCGACCTCGCGGACGAGGTGGCCCTTGCCGAGGCCGCCGATCGCCGGGTTGCAGGACATCGCCCCGATCGTCGCCGGATCGTGGGTGACCAGCGCGGTGCGCGCGCCGCAGCGCGCCGCGGCGGCGGCGGCCTCGACGCCGGCATGGCCGCCGCCGACGACCGCGACGTCGAACCGGGCGGAGGAGGGGGTGAGCATCGGGTACCGAGCAGCCTTTCGCGGACATCCCGCCGCGGGTGCGAGGAGCGCCCCGGGCCGTGCACGGCGGGTGGGCGCGGGACCGGCGGATCTGCCGGGAGGTCTAAGCGCGCGAAGGCGGGCGGGTCAACGCGTCCCGCCCGCCGCAACGACGCCCCCTTCGCCGGCGCCAGCGGCTCCTCTGAATGCGGTATTCAGAACGCCCGCCGCGCGAAGATCTGTCGTTCCCGCGCCCATTGCTGTCGCGGATCCCGCGAGGACTTGGGCGTCGCGCCTTGTCAGCCGCTGCGGACCGTGCAAATCTTGCGCCGTGACGCGATCCTGTGCGGACAACGCCGTCCGGCAGGCCCACGAGAGGGACCGTTTTCGCCGCGCCGCGGAGCGACGCGCGAGGAGGAGACTCGAGATGTCGTCGCTGACAATCGGCCTGGGCGCCGCCTGTTGCGCGGCCGGCGCCGCCGCCCATTTCCTCGACCGCACCCGGCGCAAGGAAGGCCTGTTCGGCCTCGCGGGCTTCGCCCTGCTCCTGACCGGCATGTTCCTGAGCCGCTCCTGAGGGGGGCCCGGAAGCGCATCGTCTCGGGCCAGGCTTCCCTGCCGAGCGTCGCGCCGGCCGGGAGGACCGCACCGTGCGCGCGGACGGCCGCACGGTGCCTCCCGCGGCCCGCGAACGCGGGACGCCGAGCCGGCTCAGCCGGTCATGGCCGTCGCGGTGTAGCCGGCCTTGGTCAGGGCCTCGGCGATGGTCAGCGCCTGCGCGTCGGTGCGGATCGCCACGCGCGCGGCGTCCCGGTCGACCTGCACGTCGGCCGCGGGATCGATTCGTTTCACCGTGCGGGTCACCGCGGCGGCGCAGCCGTCGCAGGTCATGCCCTCGACCCGCATCAGCAGGTCGGCGCGCGTCTCGTCCATCGGGGCCTCCATAACCGCTTCCCCGGGATGTCGGGGCCCGGCGGGGCCGGCGCAAGCCAGGTGTCGGCTCAGAACAGCGCCGGCATGCGGAAGGCGTAATCGATGCGCAGGCCGAACTGATACTGGTTGGGGTTGCCGAACGGGCGCCGCACCAGCGGGCTGTCGCCGGAGGCGCCCAGGATCCGGGTGTAGCCGGCATAGGCCGTGTAGGCCCAGGTCTCGCTCTGCGTGTAGGTCACGCCGCCGAGCACGCCGGCCGAGTAGAAGCTGCGCGGATCGTAGGGGGTGACGCGCCCGTTCAGCGCCGCCTCGATCGGCGAGACACCGAAGTACTTCCGGGCGTAGCTGGCATCGCCGACATTGAGGCGCGGCCCGATGGAGAACAGGAACTTCTCCGCCGGGATCAGGTAGTCGGCCGCCACCGAGCCGACCGTTCCGTGGTGCCCGTAGACGCCCTGGCGCAGCTCGACGCGGGTCCGGATGAACGAGACCGGGTAGAACTCCGCGAACACGCCGGGCTCCACGGCGAAGCGGGCGTCGCGGAAACCGTACAGGTGGCGCCGGTCGTCGCCGTAGTAGCGCCCCGGCACGAAGCGCGCGGTCGGGCCAACGCGGAACGACTCGGTGTCGAAGAGCGAGAAGCTGAACCCGTCATCCGGCGTCGAGAAGCGGCGCGGCTCGCCGACCCGGCGGATGTCGATCGACGGGTAACCGACGGCCGTGTAGTCGCTCGCGCCCGGATAGCGCGGGACGGCCTGGATCGAGCCGCTCAGCGTGACGATCCAAGTGTTGGGATCGAC
Organism: Methylobacterium sp. 275MFSha3.1; assembly: GCF_900108435.1. Lineage (NCBI taxonomy): Bacteria > Pseudomonadati > Pseudomonadota > Alphaproteobacteria > Hyphomicrobiales > Methylobacteriaceae > Methylobacterium > Methylobacterium sp. 275MFSha3.1. The sequence continues at coordinate 45,769 of NZ_FNWP01000025.1, forward strand.
CATCGCGAAGGTCGGCGTGGTGCGCGGAAGATCCGCGCCGAGATCCGCGGCCCGCGGCGCCGTCGTGCCGAGGGTCGCGAGGAGCGCGCCGGCGCCGAGAACGGCGCGAAATCGGGGAGTACGCGGGGGGGCGAGCGTCATGGCCACGCTTTATGATCCTTTTTCATCCCGTCCGCATTCGCAAGCCGCGCAACCCTCCCCGGATCGCCCCGCAATCGGGTCCGCCGTGATGAATCCGCAACGTTCCAGCGGGCGCGGGCGTCACACCGCCCGGAATTAACAGGTGGCGACGCGCCATCGCGGTCCCTGAGCCTTGCCGGGCGGGGTGCGGGCGGCCAATGATCCTGCGATTCGGTTCGCGCCCGGTGGGGATCGCTCGGGATGTCCCCCGGCGACCGGCGCGCGTTCCTGGCAGGTGTTCAGACGATGGTCCCGGTCCTCGGCCGGTACGCGGGGCTGCTGACGGTCGGCCTTCTCGGGCTCGTCGTTCTCGGGCCGCTCGCGGTGTTCCTGCCGCTCTGGAGTGCTCTGACGCTCGGCGCCGCGGCCTCCCTGGCGGGCGGTCTCGCCCTGACCCGTATCGCCACCCTCAAGGCGCGCTGCGAGAAGCTGTCCGGCGAGGTCGATCTGCTGTCCCGGCGCCTGCTCAAGGTCGAGACGGCGGCCGCGACCGCGGCGGCCCAGCCGCGGCCCGAGACCGCCGAGGCCGCCCTGCGCGCCCAGATCGAGGAACTGACCGTCGAGTTCGGGCTCCTCAGCGGGATCGTCCGCGACCTCACCACGGTCGTGAGCGCCCAAGATGCCGAGATCGCGGGCCTCAAAGCGAGGCCGGAAATCGCGCCCGAGATCAGGCCCGCGATCGAGCCCGCGATCGCACCCGCCGAGGCGCCCCGGCCCCTGCCCGCGGTGCCCGGCGCAGCCCTTCCGGATGCCGCAGCGGCCCCGTCGCCGCAGCCCGTGCCGGTACCGCCTCCGCAGATTCAGGCCGCCCCGCTCGAGCAAGTCCCGCCCCGGTCTCAGCTCGCCCCGGCCTCGGCCCTGTCCGTCCCGGCGCGGCCGATTCCGCCGCGGCCGATCCCGCCCCGGCCCGCAATCCCCCCCGCGGACGAGGGCGCGATCGTCGCGGCCTTCGAGGGGGACGGTCTGGAGATCCACCTGCAGCCGGTGGTCACCCTGCCGCAGCGCAAGGTGGTGGCCTACGAGGCGCTTGCCCGGCTGCGGATCGGCGGCCCCGGCGCGCCGCCGGCCGAGCCCGAGGTTTTCCTGCCGGTGCTGGAGCGCTACGGGCGCACCACCGAGCTCGACCGCCGCATGCTGCAGCGGGCCACGATCGTGGCGCGCCACCTCGCCCGGCGCGGCAGCGAGACCCTCCTGACCTACGGGCTGTCGCCGCTGTCGCTGTTCGAGCCCGGCCTCCTGCGCGAGCTGGCCCGCACGGCCGCCGACGATCCGGCCCTGGCCGGCCTGACCATCGCGCTGCCGCAGGAGAGCTGGCGCCGTCTCGATGCCGGCCAGCGGGGCCTGCTCGCGCCCCTGCAGGGCCGGATCGGGTTCAGCCTCGACCGCCCGGACGACCTCCGCTTCGACGCCGCCGAACTCGCGGCGCTCGGCATCGGGCAGGTCAAGGTGCCGGCGGAGATGCTGCTCCGGCCCGGCGCGGGCCGCAGCAGCCTGTCGGACATCGCCCTGGAGGACACCGCGCCGGCCCTGGCCCGGGCCGGGATCCGCGTCGTCGCCACGGGCGTCGCCGACGAGGCCGACGTCCCGGACCTGATCGACCTCGACGTACCGTTCGCGCAGGGGACGGCCTTCGCGGCCCCGCGCCCGGTGCGCGCGGAGGTCCTGGCGACCCCGCCGGCCGAGGATCCGACGCCTCCGCCGGAGCCGGAGCGGCGCCCGTTCCGGTCGGTCCTGCGCAGGGCCGTGTGAGAGCCCGTGTGAGGGGCCGTGCCCGGGCACGCTGCCGGGCCGGCGGTCCCCGTCACCAGTAGATCTGCAGGCGCGCGATCACCGTGTCGACCGTGAACGGGCGGGTACCCAGCGTCTCGGCCTGGGCCACCCCCGGCTGCACGCGCCCGTGCACGACGTTCCCGATCAACCGGAGGTTGGGTTCGGGATACCAGCTCAGACCGAGGGTCACGTCCTGCTCCATGCCCCCGCGGAAGCCCCGCGCGTCCAGGTCGACGGCGCTGTAGCGCACCGCCAGCTCGAACACCCCGATCCCGCCCCGGGAGAGTCGTTGCGCCTCCGGAACAGCCACGCCCCGGAAGGTCGCGTAGGTGGTGCCGCTCTGCGGCGTCAGCGCGTAGGCGCGGCCCTCGCCGTTGAGCACCAGGGCCGCCTCGACGTAGCCGCCCTGGAAATCGAGCGCGGTGCCGGGTTGGCCGGGACCGCGGAACGGCTGCAACGCGGCCCGGATGTACTCGGCCTGCAGCAGGAACGGGCCGCGGCGATAGGCCAGCTCGGCGCCGAGGCGCGACACGCTGGCGGCGTCGGGGAGGTCGCCCGTATCCACCAGGGGGCGCTCGAACAGGAAGGCGCCGGCGGGGCTGGAGAAGCTGAAGGCCCCGTCCGACCGGGACCGGCTGCGGAAGACCCCGGCGAGACCGAGATGCAGGGTCTCGTCCCCTTCCATGATCGGCGCGACGGTGGCGCGGGCCGCCACCGCGACACCGTCCCCGTCGATGCCGCTGCTGGCGGCGTTGCCGAAGACGCCGACCACCGCGGTCCAGGCCGCCCCGTGGTGCCCGGCGGCGAAGCCGAACCGGCGCTCCGGCACGAGGGCGTTGGCCACCGAGCGCTCGGCGAACAGCGTGTCGTTGTTGCTCTGCAGCCATTCCAGGCTGAAGGGCTCCTTCATGTTGCCGAGCGTCAGGATCGTGTCCGGCAGCCCCTTCCAGGCGACCAGCGCGTCGTTGATCGGCAGCATCGGGTCGGCGAAATCGTACTGGAAGGCGATCACCCAGTCGCGGCCGATCGTGAGCGTCGGCTCGATCCAGGCCCGGCGCACGGCGACGTTGTCGGGGAAGGCCTCGGGCAGGTCCGGCCGGCCGAAACCCGCCGCGCCGCCGTCGATGTGCAGCCGCCCGCCGATCCGGAGCTTCACGTCGGGCTCGGGGAAGGTGAGCGTCAACCCCTTCGCGTCGTAGCGCAGGCGCTCGCCGTAGGGGCCGGCCATCCCCTCGAACGCGTCCTCGCCGGCGCCGGCGGGGCCCGCCAGGGCGAGGGACACGGCCAGGATGGCCGGTGCGGTGCGCGTTCCGATCACGCGACCAGCAGAGAGCAGGTCGGCCGGGCGGCGCCAATCACCTGGCGCAGTTGAAGCCGGAAATCCGCGCGTCGTGGCCCGGCGGCCACGACCGTCGGCGGTCGGACCGGCACCGGCCTAGACAGCGCGATTGTCGATCAGCCGGGTCCGGCCCAGGAAGGCCGCGGCGATGACGCGGGCCGGGCCGTCGACCCGCTCCACCGGCACCAGGGTCCGGGCGTCGCAGACCGCGAGGTACTGGACGCGGAACCCCGCCGCCTCCAGCGCCGCCCGCCCGGCGGCGATCCGGCCGGCCACCGGGGTGCCGTTGCGGGAGGCGGAGGCGATCTCGGCCAGGACGGCCTGGAGCTTCGGGGCGACGGCGCGCTCCTCGGCCGAGAGGTAGCGGTTGCGCGACGACAGCGCGAGGCCGTCGGGCTCGCGCACGGTCGGCACGCCGCGGATCTCCACCGCGAGGTCGAGATCCGCCGCTACCTGCTGGAGCACGCGGAGCTGCTGGAAGTCCTTCTCGCCGAACAGGGCGACGTCCGGCCGGACCTGGTTGAGGAGCTTGGTCACCACCGTGGCGACGCCGGCGAAATGGCCGGGCCGGAACGGCCCGCACAGCCCCTCGGTCAGGCCCGCGACCTCGATCCGGGTGGCGAAGCCCGGCGGGTACATGGTCTCGGCGCCGGGCGTCCAGGCGGCGTCCGCGCCGGCCCCCGCCAGCAGGGCCAGATCCGCGTCGAGGTCGCGGGGGTAGCGGGCGAAATCCTCGTTCGGGCCGAACTGGGTCGGATTGACGAAGATGCTGGCCACGGTCCGGCGGCCGATCCGCCGCGCCTCGGCCACGAGGGCGAGGTGCCCGTCGTGCAGGGCGCCCATGGTCGGGATCAGGACGACGCGCTCGCCCGCCGCGCGCCACGCGGCCACGCATCCGCGCAGGGCTGCGAGGTCGCGGAAGGACTGGAAGGTCGACTCGGACACGGCACGGGCTCCGGGGGAGGGCAGGGCCGGTCTAGAGCATGATGCCGGGCGGTGGAATCCGGCAGTCGACGCCGGACCGAGTCGTCGCGATCGGCGTCAGGGGCAGTAGGGCAGGAGGGAGCGCCCGAAGGGGTCGTCCACGCCCAGCGGCGGCGTGAAGCCGTAATAGCTCGGATGCCCCAGGCCGTACTCGGAGCCGACGTAGCTCGGATCGTCCGGGGCGTTGGTCGGCACGGGCACCCGCCGGGGCGTGCAGCCCACCGGCACGCGACGGGACCGGACCGCGTAGACCGGCCGACGGTCGAGGCCGTCGTTGCGCGGGAAGAAGCGGGGGCTGCCGCCCACGCCCGCCTCGGCGCCGTAGCGGAGGTCGAGATCGGCCGCCCGGCCCGGTGCCGCGAGCAGCAGGACGAGTCCGAGCGCCGTCACCGCCCTGCGCGCCGTCTCCCGCATGCCGCCCCTGCGCCGCCTTCGTCTCTGTCGGAAGGCGACACCGTGCGACGGCAGGGTAAACGAGTGATTACCGCGGGATCACGTCAGCGGCACGACGAGGGCGTCCAGGACGGCGGCGAGATCGCCCTCGGTCAGCCGGATCTGCAAGCCGCGGCCGCCGCCGTTGACGTGGATCTCGGCCGCCGGCTCGGTCAGGGATCCGGCGTCGATCGCGGTCGGGAAGGACCGCTTCTGTCCGAGCGGGCTGATCCCGCCGACATGGTAGCCGGTCAGCCGCTCGGCATCGGCCGGCTTGAGCATGGACGCGGCCTTGCCCGAGAAGGCGGCGGCGACCCGCTTCATCGACACCTCCCTGTCGGAGGCCACGAGCAGGCAGACTGTCCGTCCGTCCACCGACGCCATCAGGGTCTTCAGCACGCGTCCCGGGTCCACCCCGAGCGCCTCCGCGGCCTGCAGGCCGATGCGCGGCGCGTCCGGATCGTACGCGTAGACGTGGAGGCTGTACCGGATGCCGGCCTTGTCGAGGGCGAGCGTCGCGCGGGTCGTCTTGGAAGGTGTCTTGTTGGGTGTCTTGGCGGCTGTCTTCATGGTTCGTCCGGTCAGGTCGAATGGGCGCGCGCGGCGATGAGGCGGCCTATCTCCGCGTAGGCCGCCGCGCAGGTGTCGGGGGAGGCGGTCGATTCCGTGACGTAGACCGCCGCGAGGATCGGCGCGCGCCCCGGCGGCCGGAGGATCGCCACGTCGTTGACGGTGCCGTTGTCGCCGCTCCCGGTCTTGTCGCCCGCGATCCAGTCGGGCGGCAGGCCGGCTCGCAGGCGCTTCCGGCCGGTCTCGCAGGCGACCATCCAGGCCTCCAGCCGGGCGCGCGAGGCCGCCGACAGGACGGTTCCGAGGAGGACACGGCCCAGGGTCGCCAGCATGGCGTCCGGCGTGGTCGTGTCGCGCGGGTCGCCGGGCAGCGCGGTGTTGAGGGTCGGCTCGGTCCGGTCGAGGCGGGTGACGGGATCGCCGGTGGTCCGCAGCCACGCGGTCAGCGCCTCGGGGCCGCCGAGATCCGCCAGGAGCAGGTTGGCGGCCGTGTTGTCGCTCCAGATCAGCGTGGCCGCGCACAGGTCCGCGACGCTCATCCGCCCGGTCCCGGCGCCGGCCTCCAGCGCCTTCCGGGTCACGGGCGCGTAGCTCAGCAGGTCCCCGGCCCCGTAGCTGACGACCCGGTCGACGGTCTCGCGGCCGGCATCGACCCGCGCCAGGACCGCCGCCACCGCCAGCGCCTTGAAGGTGCTGCACATCGGGAAGCGCGCGTCGGCGCGGTAGGCGGCGAGGACGCGGTCCGCCGAGGCGGCCGCGATCCCGAGGCGGCCGCCGAGCCGGCGCTCGATGGCGGCCCAGTCCGGCTCGGCCTCCGCGGCGCGCGCGGACAGGACCGGGGACGCGGGGAGGGCGGCGGCGAGGGGCGCGGCGAGCAGGCCGAGGCCGACGGCGCGGCGGGTCCAGACGATCATGGCGCATCCCCGTTCGAGTTCGCGACGGCGCAAGCGGGTGCGGCGCGTCGGCGCCGGGATGGTATAGGGCGGCCGCGATTGTTTCACGTGAAACTCAGCCCCTCGCGCGGCCCTGTGGGACCATGACCGACACCGAAACGCTCTTCGCGCCGGCCAGCGGCTTCGGCCGGGCCGCCGTCGCGGTGATCCGCATCAGCGGCCCGGCCGCGCGCGACGCGCTCGTCGCCCTGGGCGGACGCCTGCCGCCGCCCCGCCGGCTGTCGCTGCGGAGCCTTCGGGATCCCCACGACGGTACCGAGCTCGACCGGGCGCTGGTGGCGTGGTTTCCCGGGCCCGACACCTACAGCGGCGAGGATATGGGCGAGCTGCACCTGCACGGCGGCACGGCCGTGCGGATGCGCGTCCTCGCCACCCTCGCCCGCCTCCCGGGCTGTCGGGCCGCCGAGCCTGGGGCTTTCACCCGGCGGGCCGTCCTCAACGGGCGGATGGATCTCGCCGAGGCGGAGGCCGTCGCCGACCTGATCGACGCGGAGACCGAGGGCCAGCGCCGGCAGGCCCTGCGCCAGCTCGACGGCGCGCTCAGCCGGCAGGTGGCCGCGTGGCGCGCGGAGGCGATCGACTGCCTCGCCGCCGCGGAGGCCGCGCTGGACTTCGCCGACGAGGGGGACGTGGATGATGCCGGGCTCGACGCGGCGCTGCTCGACCGCGCCGCCCGCCTGCGCGACGCGATCGCCGCGGCACTGCGCGACGGCCAGCGCGGCGAGCGTCTGCGTGACGGGTTCACGGTGGTGCTGGCGGGGGCTCCCAACAGCGGGAAATCGACCCTGCTGAACGCGCTGAGCCGACGGGACGTGGCCATCGTGTCGGAGAGCCCGGGGACGACCCGCGACGCCATCGAAGTGCGGCTCGACCTCGGCGGCCTGCCGGTCCTGCTGGTCGACACGGCCGGGCTCCGCGAGACCGCGGAGCCGATCGAGGCAGCGGGGATCGTGCGGACGCGGGCGCGGATCGACACGGCCGATCTGGTGGTCGCCCTTGTGCCCCCTGGCGGCGCGGTCCCGGATCTCGGGCCGGCGCGGGGCCCGGTCCTGACCGTGCGTACCAAAGCCGATCTTTTTGCCGGCTCAGAACAGGAGGGTGATCCGGTGGACGTGACGGTCTCGGCCCATACCGGCGCCGGCATGGGCGCCCTGCTCGATGCCATCCAGGCCGCGGCCGAGGACGGTCTCGGCACCGGCGACGCGCTGATCACCCGCGCCCGGCACAGGGCCGCGCTGGAGGCCTGCCTAGGCCATCTCGACCGCGTCTCGGGGAGTGCCGGCGGTCTCCCGGAGCTGGCCGCGGAGGATCTGCGGCTCGCGGTGCGGGCGCTCGGCGCGGTCGCGGGCCATGTCGGCGTCGAGGACGTCCTCGACCGGCTGTTCAGCGGGTTCTGCATCGGGAAATAGATTTAAAGCCGGCAACCAATCGGGCTGGAATCGAGCCCGACGCGGCTTCGCTACTGGGGGATCCGCAGGATCCGCGGCCGCCAGATCCCGAGCGCCACGTTCGCGGTCGCGACCGCCAGCAGGACCCAGAGGGTGCCGCGCTCGCCGGTCAGCGAGACGGCCAGCACCGCGGGGTCGACGAGGCCCGCCACCGCGCGGGCACTCTGCTCCGCCTCCTGCTTCATCGGGCCCTGGACGTAGACCAGCCCGCCCTCGAACATCAGGACGCCGGTGGCGAGCTTCACCCACGCCCATCCGGCGTTGAGGAAGGCGCGGTTCAGCGCCATCGCCAGCAGGCCCGACATCAGCGTCACCGCCAGGGCGGGCAGGAAGATCCAGGTGGCGACGGCGCCCATCGCGCCCCGCATCGCCGCGTAGCCCGTCAGGGCGGACGGCGCGGGCGCCAAGCTCAGCATGACGACCAGGGACGCCATGGCCCCCAGCAGCCCCGCGGACCCCATCGTATGGAGGAATTTCAGCAGGCGTCGCACGGCGTCTCACCCGGGCCGTTTCCGCGCAGCCTAGCGCGGGGCGCCGGGGGGCGATAGCGGCGCGCCGGTCGCAGGGCTCTCGGCCGGAACGCTGCGCCCGCGAGGACGGAGCGGACCGTCAGCTCCGGAGGCCGGGCGCCTCCTGGCCGGTGCGGGCCACATACTCGGTGTAGCCGCCGCCGTACTGGTGGATGCCCTCCGGCGTGACCTCGAGCACCCGGTTCGAGAGGGCGGCCAGGAAGTGCCGGTCGTGCGACACGAACAGCATCGTCCCCTCGTAGTTGGCCAGCGCCTCGATCAGCATCTCCTTGGTGCCCATGTCGAGGTGGTTGGTCGGCTCGTCGAGCACCAGGAAATTCGGCGGGTCGTAGAGCATCAGCGCCATGACCAGCCGGGCCTTCTCGCCGCCCGAGAGCACTCGGCAGCGCTTCTCGACGTCGTCGCCCGAGAAGCCGAAGCAGCCGGCCAGCGCCCGCAGCGACCCCTGGCCGGCCTGCGGGAAGGAATCCTCCAGGGTCTGGAACACCGTGCGGTCGCCGTCGAGCAGGTCCATGGCGTGCTGGGCGAAGTAGCCGAGCTTGACGCTGCCGCCGACCGTGACCGAGCCGTCGTCGGGCGCGGTGGTGCCGGTGACGAGCTTGAGCAGCGTCGACTTGCCGGCGCCGTTGATGCCCATCACGCACCAGCGCTCCTTGCGCCGCACCGAGAAGTCGAGTCCCTCGTAGATCGTGCGGCTGCCGTAGCGCTTGTTCACGCCCTTGAGCATCACGACGTCGTCGCCCGAGCGCGGTGCCGGCTGGAACTCGAAGGCCACCGATTGCCGCCGCCGGGGCGGCTCGACGCGCTCGATCTTGTCGAGCTTCTTCACCCGGCTCTGCACCTGGGCGGCGTGGGAGGCCCGCGCCTTGAACCGCTCGATGAAGGCGATCTCCTTCGCCAGCATCGCCTGCTGGCGCTCGAACTGCGCCTGCTGCTGCGCTTCGTTGAGCTTCCGCTGGCCCTCGTAGAAGGCGTAGTCGCCCGAGTAGGTGGTCAGCGCGCCGCCGTCGATCTCGATGACCTTGGTGACGATGCGGTTCATGAACTCGCGGTCGTGCGAGGTCATAAGCAGGGCGCCGTCGTAGGCCTTCAGGAACGATTCGAGCCAGATCAGGCTCTCGATGTCGAGGTGGTTGGACGGCTCGTCGAGGAGCATCACGTCCGGGCGCATCAGCAGGATCCGCGCGAGCGCGACGCGCATCTTCCAGCCGCCCGAGAGGGCGCCGACGTCGCCGTCCATCATCTCCTGGCTGAAGCTCAGCCCGTCGAGGACCTCGCGGGCCCGGCCCTCCAGGGCGTAGCCGTCGAGCTCCTCGAACCGGGCCTGGACCTCGCCGTAGCGCTCGACCAGGGCGTCCATCTCGTCGGCGCGGTCCGGGTCGGCGAGCGCCGCGCCGAGCTCGGCGAGCTCGGCCGCGACCGCGCTCACCGGGCCGGCGCCGTCCATCACCTCGGTGACGACACTGCGGCCGGACATCTCGCCGACGTCCTGGCTGAAATAGCCGATGGTGATGCCCCGGTCGGCCGCGACCTGACCCTCGTCGGGCTGCTCCTGGCCGATGATCATCCGGAACAGGGTGGTCTTGCCGGCCCCGTTCGGGCCGACCAGGCCGACCTTCTCGCCCCGCTGGAGGGCGGCCGAGGCCTCGATGAAGACGAGCTGCCGCCCGTTCTGCTTGGTGATCTTGTCCAGGCGTATCATGGCGGCGGGCGCTGTCCGGGAGGTCGCTGTCCGGAAGGTGTCCGGGAGTATCCCGGCCGCTTACGGCATCGGCCGACGCGGCGCAAAGGCAGGGTGCCGCAGTGCGGGATAACGCTTGCGTCCGGCGCAGGCCTGGGCGCATCCCGGGACCCGGGATGAGGCTCGGCCGTTGCCCTGGGCAACATGAGGATCGCGATGCTGTTCGGTTGGTGGATGACGGGCATGGACATGGCCATGCTGGGGCTGGAGGCGCAGGGCGTCATCGCGCAGCGCATGGCGATGTTCGCCCTCGGCGGCCCGGCGGCCCAGGCCGAGGCGCAGCTCATGGTGACCGAGAAGATGCTGGCTGCCGGCGAGGCGGCCCTCATGCTCGCCGCAGGCGCCTCGAACGGCAAGGTGATCCGCAGCTACCGGCGGAAGGTCCAGGCCAACGCCCGGCGGCTGAGCCGGGGGTGAGGCGCGTGGCCGCCGGATCTCCGCGCGCCGTCAGTGCGAGCGCAGCGAAGCAATCCAGCGGCGCCACATCCGGCGACGTCACGTTACCCTGGGTCGCTTCGCTGCGCTCGCGATGACGGAGGCGGCTCGTGAAGCCGCGATCCGCCTTCAGTTATTGGCCGTCCGGAACGTGTCGCAGGACTTGGTCTGGCCGCTCTTGTAGCCGGCCATGAACCAGCGCTGGCGCTGGGCTGAGGAGCCGTGGGTGAAAGAATCCGGCACCACGTAGCCCCGCGAGCGCTGCTGGAGCGCGTCGTCGCCGATCTGCGCGGCGGCGTTCAGCGCTTCGTCGATGTCGCCCTGCTCGAGCTCGGCGTACTTGTCATTGGAGTTCTTGGCCCAGACGCCGGCGAGGCAGTCGGCCATCAGCTCGATCCGCACCGAGAGGGCGTTCGCCTCGGTCTTGCTGGAGGCCTGCTGCTGGCGCTGCTGGACCTTGCCGAGGATGCCGAGCACGTCCTGGACGTGGTGGCCGACCTCGTGGGCGATGACGTACGCGTAGGCGAAGTCGCCCTTCACGCCGAACTTCGAGGCCATCTCCTTGAAGAAGCCCGTGTCGAGATAGACCTTCTTGTCCAGCGGGCAGTAGAACGGGCCCATCGCCGCCTGGGCCGAGCCGCAGCCGGAGCGCGTGCCGCCGGTGTAGAGCACCAGCGTTGTCGGGGTGTACTGCTTGCCGGTCTGCTGCGGGAGGATCTGGCTCCACACGTCCTCGGTGTTGCCGAGGATCTTGGACGCGAACCGGCCGCTGTCGTCAGTCGGGGCCTGGCGCCGCTTGGCCTGGGTCTGCGGGTCGACCTGCTCCTGCTGGCTGCGGCCGCCGCCACCGATCTGCTGGGCGCCGCCGATCAGGATCGCCGGGTTGATGCCCGTGAAGTAGCTGATGATCAGCAGCACCACGATGGTGCCGATGCCGAGCCCGCCGGCGCCGCCGCCGGGAAAGCCCATGCCGCCACCGCCGCCGCCCTCGCCCCGGCGATCCTCGACGTTGTCGGAGCTGCGTAGATCTTCCCAGCGCATGGTTGGGTCCCGCCATCGGTGCTGCGCCGGCCGCCTCGGGCGGGCCGGGATTGGCTGTGCGTCGTCGTGTCCGGCCGATGGCGCGCCAGCAGCGGGAACGAAGCTCTAATGGCGGGAGGGGAGAGCCGGTTCCGTCACTCCGGTCAAGCTCGCGGTCACGCTTTCCCGTCGAGGAGGGCGCGCAGGGACCGGAAGTCCCGCCACGCGAGGCGCTTCTGGACCGGCTGGCGCAGCAGGAAGGCCGGGTGGAGCGTGGCGAGCAGCTTCACCTCGCGGTTCGGCAACTTGTACGGGAAGAGGCGGCCTCGGGTCCGCAGGATGCCGTCCTTGGTGCCGGTCAGCGTCTGGGTCGCGGGCGCGCCGAGGCAGACGATGATGTCCGGGTCGACGAGTTCGATCTGGCGCTCCACGAAGGGCCGGCACACGGCCACCTCCTGGGGGGTCGGGTTGCGGTTGCCCGGCGGCCGCCAGGGCACGATGTTGCCGATATAGGCGCTCGTCCGGTCGAGCCCGACCGCCTTCATCATCTTGTCGAGGAGCTGGCCTGAGCGGCCCATGAACGGCTTGCCGATCCGGTCCTCGTCGGCGCCGGGCGCCTCGCCGAGAAACATCACCCGCGCCTCGGGATTGCCGTCGGCGAAGACGAGGTTCTTCGCCGTGAAGCGCAGCGGGCAGGCGTCGAAATCCGCGAGAATCCGCTCGAGCTCGTCGAGGGACTTGGCCTGCCGCGCCCGGGCGCGGGCGTCGCTCGCGGCCTCGTCGGGCTGGGCGCTGGCGGCGCGGCCGAAGGTCCGCGGCGCGGCGGCGGGTGGGGCCGAGCCGGGGGGCGGCACGAGCGTGTTGGCGACCGGGCTGACCGGCGGCTGCTCGGCGGCCCGGGGGAGCGCCCGGCGCGGCGCGCGCAAGGTAGGCGCGGGCGTGTCGGCCTCGTTGAAGCGGTCGTGCGGCTGCTCGTCGAGCGCCGCGTCGGCCCCGGCCTCCACGTGGAAGTCGAGATAGGCGATCAGGTCGGCTTGCGCGTCGGTGGGGCTCGGCATGGGACTCAGCATGTGGGATCGCCGGGGCCTGTGGACAACTCGCCGAATCGCTCCGGGTAGCAAGGACTTGCGTGACCGAACAGCGCGGCGCGGCGCAGCGCTGTGACGCCGTTCCCTGCGGCAAAGGGAACTTTGCCTTGAGCTTGAGCGTCGGCAACTTGCCTTTCTAGCTTGGAATCGCTTGAGACGGCATCAGGAAGGCCGGCCCGGCGACGAACCGGGCGCCGGAACAAGAAAAGGAACCCGAGGATGGCGCTGCCCGAACGCGAGAGCATGGATTTCGACGTGGTCGTGGTTGGCGCCGGCCCGGCCGGCCTCGCCACCGCGATCCGCCTGAAGCAGCGCGCCGCCGAGATCGGCGAGGAGATCTCGGTCGTCGTCGTCGAGAAGGGCTCGGAGGTCGGTGCCCACATCCTGTCGGGGGCGGTGATCGACCCGATCGGCCTGGATCGCCTGCTGCCGGAGTGGCGCCAGGATCCCGAGCGGCCGCTCAAGACCGAGGTCCAGCGCGACGAGTTCATGATGCTCACCAAGAACAGCGGCATCACCCTGCCGAACGTGTTCTTCCCCAAGCTCATGTCGAACCACGGCAACTTCGTCGGCTCGCTGTCGAACACCTGCAAGTATCTGGGCGCCCAGGCCGAGGCGCTCGGCGTCGAGATCTATCCGGGCTTCCCGGCCTCCGAGGTGCTGTTCGACGGGAACGGCGCGGTGGCGGGCATCGCCACGGGCGATCTCGGCATCGGCAAGTCGGGTGAAGCGCGGGACGACTACACCCGCGGCATGGAATTGCGCGGCAAGTACACCGTGTTCGGCGAGGGCGCCCGGGGCAACCTGACCAAGGGTCTGATCCAGCGGTTCGCGCTCAACCGGCACAGCGACCATTTCAAGTACGGGCTCGGCGTGAAGGAGCTGTGGCAGCTCGCGCCCGGCAAGTTCGAGCCCGGGCTGGTGCAGCACACGATGGGCTGGCCCCTGCCCAACAAGGCCGGCGGCGGCTCCTGGCTCTACCACTTCGACGACCACCTGCTCTCGGTCGGCTTCGTCACGCACCTGAACTACGAGAATCCGACCCTGTCGCCGTTCGAGGAGTTCCAGCGCTTCAAGACCCACCCGATGATCGCCGAGACCTTCGAGGGCGCCAAGCGCATCGGCTACGGCGCGCGGGCCATCATGGAGGGCGGCTGGCAGTCCGTGCCGAAGCTGGTCTTCCCGGGCGGCTGCCTCGTCGGCTGCTCGGCGGGGTTCGTGAACGTGCCGCGGATCAAGGGCTCGCACAACGCGATCCTGTCCGGCATGCAGGCGGCCGACGCCATCGCGGACGCCCTGAAGGCGGGCCGGGCGGGCGACGAGCTGACCGCCTACGAGGCCGGCTGGCGCGAGAGCCCGATCGGCCAGGACCTCAAGGCGGTGCGCAACGTCAAGCCGCTCTGGTCCAAGTACGGCACGCTGGTCGGCGTCGGGCTGGGCGGGATCGACATGTGGGCGACCAGCATCCTGGGCGCCTCGCCGTTCGGCACGCTGTCCCATGGCAAGCCCGATCACGCCTGCCTCAAGCCGCTCTCGGAGGTGACGCCGATCGTCTACCCGAAGCCCGACGGCAAGCTGACCTTCGACCGGCTGTCCTCGGTCTACCTCTCGAACACCAACCACGAGGAGGACCAGCCGCCGCACCTCAAGGTCCGCGACCTGGAGCTGCAGAAGCGCTCCGAGCACGACGTCTACGGCGGCCCGTCCGGCCGCTACTGCCCGGCCGGCGTCTACGAGTGGGTGGAGGATTCTTCAGCCAGCGACGGCGTGCGCTACCAGATCAACGCGCAGAACTGCGTCCACTGCAAGACCTGCGACATCAAGGATCCGAACCAGAACATCGACTGGGTGACGCCGGAGGGTCCGGGCGGGCCGAACTACCCGAACATGTGAGGTCAGCCCTCGGCCGAGGGGCCGAGGCTCACGTCTTTGCGAGCGCAACGAAGCAATCCAGTGAACCGCTCCGTGGGCAGACGTCCCGCCGCCCTGGGTCGCTTCGCTGCGCTCGCGATGACGGGACGGCCGACCAACCCGGCTCAACCCCCGCGCCATCCTTTCGCCTTGCGGGGCTGGCGGGATGGGTTCAGTGTCCCCAACGTTTTTTCGGGGATGCCCCGCCATTCTCGCGCCCGGCCCCCGACGGGCCGGCGCCCAGGAGCCGCGATCGGTTCATGATGATGACACGCGCCCGCCGGAGCGTTTCGGCGCTCGCCCTGCTGCTCGCCGCCGGGCTCCCGCAGACCGTGCTCGCCGCGCAGCCGAAGGAATCGACCCCGGTGCTCGACTACGAGCCCGCGGACTCGCTCGAGGGCAACTTCCTCTCCGCCTACATCGCGGGCGCGTCGCGGGACACGGCGGCGGCGGCGACCTTCTACCGCGAGGCGGTGAAGGCCGACCCGCGCAACGCGGAACTCGTCGAGCGCGCCTTCATCTCACTGCTGGCTGACGGCGCCCTGCCGGACGCGTTCCGCACCGCCGAGAAGCTGATCGCCCGCGATCCGACCAACGGCCTCGCCAACCTCTCCCTCGGGGTGCGCCAGATCAAGGCCGGCCAGTGGGCCGCCGCCCGCCAGAACTTTTCCCGGAGCGGCCGGGGCGCCGCCACGGACCTGACCGCGACGCTGCTCACCGCCTGGTCCTACGCGGGCGCCGGCGACAGCAAGAAGGCGCTGGAGACGGTCAACAAGCTCCGGGGCGAGCGCTACTACAACACCTTCCGGGACTACCATGCCGGCCTGATCGCCTCGGTGACCGGCGACAACGCCGAGGCCGAGCGCCGCCTCAAGGCCGCCTACGACGCCGACCACAACACCCTGCGCATCGTCGACGCCTACGCCCGCATGGAGGCCAGCCTCGGCCGCACCGACCTGGCGATCCAGGCCTATTCCGACTTCGACCAGCTCTCGCCGCGCCACCCGCTGGTGCGCGACGCCCTCGAGAAGCTGAAGGACGGCAAGCCGCTCACGCGGCTGATCGGCACCGCCCAGGAGGGCGCCGCCGAGGTGCTGTACGGGCTGGGCTCCGCCGGCTCGACCCAGGGCGACGAGCTGCCCGCGGTGATCTACCTGCGGCTCGCCCTCTACCTCGCCCCCGACCACGCGCTGGCCCGGCTGACGCTCGCCGACACGCTCGACCGGATGAAGCAGCCCGAGCGCGCCAACGAGGCCTACGCGCAGATCCCGGCCAATTCCCCGCTCAAGCTCAACGCCGACATCCAGATCGGCCTGAACCTGGAGCAGATGGGCAAGGGCGACGAGGCGCTGGCCCATCTCGACGCGGCGATGAAGGCCCACCCGGACGACATCGACGTCATCACCGCGCTGGGCAACGTGCAGCGCGCCCGCAAGAAGTACGAGGAGGCGGCGGCCACCTACACCCGCGCCATCGACCTGATCGGGAACCGGCCGCAATCCAACTACTGGACGACCTACTATTTCCGCGGCACCGCCTACGAGCGCGCCAAGCAGTGGCCGAAGGCCGAGGCCGACCTGAAGAAGGCCCTGTCCCTGGTGCCGGCCAACCAGCCGGCCGCCAAGGCCCAGGTGATGAACTACCTCGGCTATTCCTGGGTCGACCAGAACATCAACATCGACGAGGCGTTCAAGCTGCTGCAGCAGGCCGCCGACGCGAGCCCGCGGGACGGCATGATCGTCGACAGCCTCGGCTGGGCCTATTACCGCCTCGGCCGCTGGGACGACGCGGTGCGCGAGCTGGAGAAGGCGGTCGAGCTGAAGCCCGGCGATCCGACCATTAACGACCACCTCGGCGACGCCTACTGGCGCTCGGGCCGGCGCCTCGAGGGCAAGTTCCAGTGGCAGCACGCCAAGGACCTGAACCCCGAGCCGGACGACCTCACCCAGATCAACGCGAAGTTGAAGGACGGGCTGCCCGACATCGAGAAGCCCACCGCCACCGCCGAGACGGTGCCGGCCCCGGTCGCCGCCCCGCACAATCCCGACAACCCGGAACTCCCGAAGGGCGCTCCCCAGCCGCACGAGGCGCCGGGCTCCGCCGACAAGGCCAAGAAGTCGGGGGGCTAGGCCTCCCGCCAAGTCCCGCCTCGGGGCGGTGCGGCTGCCGCGCCGTCCCGACGATGCGCGGGCCATTTCGGGACGCGAGGCCGCGAGATCCGGCCCGCGCCCGCCGCCCTGTCGCGGCTTCGGGCGCCCGCGCTGCGGCCCGGAGGCCGTAGGTCGAGCGACCTAATTGCCCACCGATCCGCGCCCGCTATCGTCGCGCCTCCGCAACGTTCCGGAGTGCGACGTGAGAGCGCTGAAGCCTGTCTGTGTCCTGCTGGCCCTCGCCTGCGCGGCGTCCGGGATCGGGGCCTATCCCGCGCGGGCGCAGGACGCGGCGGCGGCGCCGAAGTCCTTCGCGCTCGATTCCGTTCCCGTCTCGGACGCGCCGCTCGGTCGCTTTCCCTACTTCGCGCTGCCCGACGGCTACCAGCCGGTGAACCCGCCCGAGACGCGGGAATTCGGGCATTTCCTGTTCTGGACCGGCGCAGCGCTCCACGAGGTCGAAGGCAAGGTCTTCCAGTCCCTGATCGGTCCCAAGGACGGCAAGACCTACTCCGCCTACGAGCTGAAGAAGAACATCGAGGCCGTGCTGACGCAGGCCGGCGGCCGGAAGATCGCCGACGGCCGGATCCCCAACTCCGTGACGGAGACTCTGCCGGAGGAGATCCGGATCGGGATGTATGAGGGCCTGGGCGACGTCTACAACGTGCCCGCCCAGACCTGGGTGATCCGCCGGCCGGACCGGCAGATCTGGGTGCATTTCGTGCCCGACAGCTTCACCGCGGCCTGGACGATCCTCGAGACGAAGCCGTTCGTGCAGACCGCCGCCCTCCTGCCCGCCGAGCGGCTGAAGCAGGCTCTCGACAAGACCGGGAAGGCGGTGATCCAGGTCAACTTCGCCACCGACAGGACCGAGATCCTGCCGGCCTCCGCCCCGCAGATCGACGCGGTGGCGGCCCTGCTCCGGACGGATCCCGGCCTGCGGCTCGCGATCAACGGCTACACGGACGGGACCGGGGCCGCCGCGCACAACCAGGCCCTGTCCGACGGCCGTGCCAGAGCGGTCATGGCGAGGCTCGTCGGCGCCGGAATCGCGAAGGACCGGCTGAAGGCCAAGGGCTTCGGCGCCGCCAGCCCGGTCGCCGCCGACGACAGCGAGGCGGGGCGGGCGCAGAACCGGCGCGTCGAGCTGGTCAAGTTCTGAGCGGCGCGGGCGCGCGAAGACCCCCGGCGGCCGGGCTCGGACGGACCATCCGGTAGCGCTCCGGCGTCGGAGCGGGGGACAGCGCGATCGACAAGAGTATTTTGTCCGCCAGCTCATAAAAATCGACGCGCATTTTCGCGAGCTTTGACGCACAGTGCGTGGCCGTTCGCGGGCGGCCACGCCGCGTCCCGCCCGGCAGGAGATTCGCACGGCAAGAGCCGGCGGGCGGGCACGTGCCCGCGACCCAGGGAGGAAGGCCCATGCCGTCAGACATCGAGATCGCCCGCGCCGCGACCCTGAAGCCGATCGCGCAGGTCGCCGAGAAGCTCGGCATCCCGGATGACGCGCTCCACAATTACGGCAAGCACATCGCCAAGATCGACCACGGCTACATCGCCGGGCTGGAGAGCCGGAAGGCCGGCAAGCTCGTGCTGGTCACCGCGATCTCCCCGACGCCCGCGGGCGAGGGCAAGACCACCACCACGGTGGGCCTGGGCGACGCCCTGAACCGCATCGGCGAGAAGACCATGATCTGCCTGCGCGAGCCCTCGCTCGGGCCGTGCTTCGGCATGAAGGGCGGCGCAGCCGGCGGCGGCAAGGCGCAGGTCGTGCCGATGGAGCAGATCAACCTGCACTTCACCGGCGACTTCCACGCCATCACGTCGGCCCACAGCCTCGCGGCCGCGCTGATCGACAACCACGTCTACTGGGCGAACGAGCTCAATATCGACGTCCGCCGCATCCACTGGCGCCGGGTCGTCGACATGAACGACCGGGCCCTGCGCGCGATCAACCAGTCGCTCGGCGGCGTCGCCAACGGATTCCCCCGCGAGGACGGGTTCGACATCACGGTGGCCTCCGAGGTGATGGCGGTGTTCTGCCTCGCGCGTGACCTCGCCGACCTGGAGGAGCGCCTCGGCCGGATCGTCATCGCCGAGACCCGCGACCGCAAGCTCGTCACCCTCAAGGACGTGAAGGCCACCGGCGCCATGACGGTGCTGCTCAAGGACGCCCTGCAGCCGAACCTCGTGCAGACCCTCGAGGGCAACCCGGCGCTGATCCACGGCGGCCCCTTCGCCAACATCGCCCACGGCTGCAACTCGGTGATCGCCACGCGGGCCGGCCTGCGGCTCGCCGACTACACGGTGACGGAGGCCGGCTTCGGCGCCGATCTCGGCGCCGAGAAGTTCCTGGACATCAAGTGCCGGCAGGCGGGCCTGACCCCCTCGGCCGTGGTGGTGGTGGCGACGGTCCGAGCCCTCAAGATGCACGGCGGCGTCGACAAGAAGAACCTCGGGTCCGAGAACATCGATGCCCTGGAGAAGGGTTTCGCCAATCTCGCCCGTCACGTCACCAACCTGCGCGGCTTCGGCCTGCCGGTGGTGGTCGGCGTCAACCACTTCCACGCCGACACCGACGCCGAGCACGCCAAGCTCAAGGACCTGTGCCGCGAGCGGCTCGACGTGGAGGCGATCACCTGCCGCCACTGGGCCGAGGGCGGTGCCGGGGCCGAGGAACTCGCCCGCGCGGTGGTCAAGCTCAGCCAGGCCGAGCCGGCGCCGATCCGCCACGCCTACGAGACCGAGAGCCGGCTCACCGACAAGATCCGGGCGATCGCCACCAAGCTGTACGGCGCCGCCGACATCCAGATCGAGACCAAGGCCGCCGGCAAGCTCGCCACCTTCGAGAAGGACGGCTACGGCCACCTGCCGATCTGCATGGCCAAGACCCAGTACTCGTTCTCCACCGACCCGACCCTGATGGGCGCCCCCGAGGGCCACATCGTCGGCGTGCGCGACGTGCGGCTCTCGGCCGGCGCGGGCTTCGTGGTGGCGATCTGCGGGGAGATCATGACCATGCCGGGCCTGCCCCGGGTGCCGGCCGCCGACACGATCCGGCTCGACGCCAACGGGCAGATCGACGGGCTGTTCTGAGAAACGTCGCGCGGGGCTCGCCCACGGGCGGGCCCCGCCGTTCGTCGTTGCGAGCGGAGCGAAGCAATCCAGGGACACACCGCATCCGGAGATCGCGCGCTGCCCTGGGTCGCTGCGCTCGCGATGACGGAGCGGGTCGGATCAGGGGCCGCCCCTACGCGTCCCCGAACAAGTCCACTGCCAGCCGGGAATGCGCCTCGCGCAGCATCCCGGTATCGACTCCGAGCGGCTGCCCGTCGATCACCCGCCAGCGCCCCGCGACCATCACCCGGTCGGCCCGGGTGGCGCCGCACAGGACGAGCGCCGCCAGCGGGTCGTGGGCACCGGAGAAGCGCAGCTCGTCCAGGGTGAACAGGGCGAGGTCCGCCTCGCGGCCCGGCGCGATCCGGCCGATATCGGAGCGGCCGAGGCAGGCGGCCGAGCCCTCGGTCGCCCAGCGCAGGGCGTCGAGATGCGTCACGGCCTCCGCCCCGTAGGTGAGCCGGTTGATCATGAGGGCGTGGCGCACCCCCTCCATCAGGTTCGAGCTGTCGTTCGAGGCCGAGCCGTCGACGCCGAGGCCGACGGGCGCGCCCGCCGCCTCCAGCTCGCAGGTGCGGCAGCGGCCCGAGGCCAGGGTCATGTTCGAGGTCGGGCAGTGACAGACACCGACGCCGGCCGCGCCGAGCCGCGCGACCTCGGCATCGGTGAGGTGGATGCCGTGCGCGAGCCAGACCCGGTCGCTCAGCCAGCCGACCTCTTCGAGGTACTCCACCGGGCGGCAGCCGAACATCTGCTGGCAATAGGCCTCCTCGTCGCGCGTCTCGCCGAGATGGGTGTGCAGCCGGCACCCGCTGCGGGCGGCGAGCTCCGCGCTCGCGCGCATCAGGCGCTCGGTCACCGAGAAGGGCGAGCAGGGGGCGAGGGCGATCTGCACCATCGCCCCGGGGGCGGGATCGTGGAACAGGTTCAGCACCCGCTCGCAGTCCGAGAGGATCGCGTCGTCGTCCTGGGTCAGGGCCGCGGGCGACAGGCCGCCCGCCCGGTCGGACAAGCTCAGGGAGCCGCGGGTGAGCGCGGCCCGGATCCCGAGGTCGCGGGCCTCCGCGACCTGGATGTCCATCGACGCCTCGAGGCCCTTCGGGAACAGGTAGTGGTGGTCGCCCGCCGTGGTGCAGCCCGAGAGCAGCAGCTCGGTGAAGGCGACCCGCGTGGCGAGCCGGAACGCCTCCGGGGTGATCCGCCCCCAGACCGTGTAGAGCGCCTCCAGCCAGGGGAAGAGCGGCTTGTTGAGCGCCAGCGGATGGGCGCGGGTCAGCGTCTGGAAGGCGTGGTGGTGGGTGTTGATCAGCCCCGGGATGACCACGTGGCGCGACGCGTCGAAGGTCGCGTCCACGGGCGCGGCGGGCCGCGCGCCCGCCGGCACGCACTCGACGATCCGGGTGCCCGCCACCACGATCCCGCCGCCGGCGCCCTCGGCCAGGACGGCGCGCGGGTCGCGGATCCAGAGGCGTCCCGATCCCGGTTCCCCTGCCTCGGCCATGCGCGTCCGCTCCCGTCGCCCGAGGGCCTGCGTAGCGGAGGCGTCGGACCGGGGGCAATCCCGCGGGTACACGCTTGAGGATCCGGGGCGGTCGGCGCCCCGGCCGCCCCGGCCAGGGTTGACGGGCCCCGGCCGCCTTGAGAAACGTCATGGGGACTGACCTATCACCCGTTGGGAGCGGCCGCGCCGTGACACGGACAGCCCCGCGCGAGGAGATGTTCGCGCCGAAACCCGTCCCGGGCGCCGCGCCGGCCGCCCTCGGCAGCGACGACCTGATCGAGCTCCTGTTCTTCGCCTACCGGGACTTCGTCGGCGATCCGGACAGGATCCTGGCCGATTACGGGTTCGGCCGCGCCCACCACCGGGTGCTGCACTTCGTCGACCGGTACCCGGGCCTGACGATCGCCGAGCTCCTCGACATCCTGCGCATCACCAAGCAGAGCCTGAACCGGGTGCTCAAGGACCTGATCGGGCAGGGCTACGTCGCGCAGAAGCCCGGTTCCAGCGACCGGCGCCAGCGTCTCCTGTACTGCACCGAGGCCGGCGCCGGGCTCGCGGCCGACCTGACGCGGGTCCAGGCCCGCCGCCTCGCCCGGGCGCTCGCGGCGCCGGATGCCCGGGGCTCCCCGGAGGACTTCCTGATGGCGATGATCGAGCCGGAGGACCGGCCGGCGGTCCAGCGCCTGATGGCGCGGCGCGGGGGCGGGGCCGAGGGGCGCCTCGACGCGGAGGAGCCCGCGTGAGCCACGCCGCCCGGTCCGACCTGCCCGACGAGGCGCCCCACGTCCTCGTGGTCGACGACGACCGCCGCCTGCGCGAATTGCTCGCCCGCTACCTCACCGACCAGGGCTTCCGGGTCACCGCGGCGGCGAGCGCCGCGGAGGCGCGCGCCCGGGCCCAGAGCGTCGTGTTCGACGCCATGGTGCTCGACGTGATGATGCCCGGCGAGAACGGCTTCGACTACGCGCGCAGCGTCCGCGAGACCTCGCGCGTGCCGATCCTGATGCTCACGGCCCGCTCCAACCCGAACGACCGGGTGATGGGGCTGGAGATCGGCGCGGACGATTACCTTCCGAAGCCGTTCGAGCCGCGGGAACTGACGCTGCGGCTCAACAACATCATCAAGCGCAGCGCGCGGCCCCGCGCGGCCTCCGCCGAGGCCGTGACCTTCGGGCCGTTCGCGTTCCGGATCGACCGGGGCGAGCTGCGCCGGGACGACGAGCTGATCCGCATCACCGAGCGCGAGCGCGAGATCCTGACGATCCTGGCGACGGCGGGCGGCGCCAATGTCGAGCGCGAGCAGCTCGCCGGTCCGGGCGGCGCGGCGGCGGAGCGCACCGTCGACGTGCAGATCAACCGCCTGCGTCGCAAGACCGAGGTCGATCCCGCCAACCCGGTCTTCCTGCAGACCGTGCGGGGCGTCGGCTACCGGCTCGCGGTGGATTGAGCCGCCCGCGGGCCGCCGCCGGGCGGCTCAGACCACCCGCGGCGTGTCGGGCTTCAGCTTGAGGGCCTTGGCGATCCGGGTGGACAGGCTCCCCACGATCGCGAGGCTGGCCGAGGGGCCGGCGAGGGCGCGGACGGCCTCCAGCGCCTCCTCGGCGCTGGGCTTCATCACTGCGTAAACCGTGGCGCCGGGCGCCGCGCCGGCGCCCTCCGCGGTGACGGAGACGAGGAAGGTCGTGTGGCGTCGCCGCGGGCGTCCAGGCATGGTCCAGCATTTGGCATGTCGGCTAACCATCACCAATGCCTGAGACCCGGAGCCGGCCGGGAAACTGCACGCACCCGGCCCGATAACCCGTGCCGGGTCTCTCAGATCAGGGCAAGGTCGATGCCGGGAAGCCGCAGCCCGTCGAGGCGCGTGCGCCAGCGCTGACCGGAGGCGACGGGCAGCGCGTCCGTCAGCGTGCCCGTCGTGACGACAGTCCCGGCCGCGAGCGGTGGGGCCACCGGATCGTTAGCCAACGCATCGACGAGGTGGGCCAGGGCCGCGAGCGGCCCCGTCCCGAGCACGCAGCCGCCGCCGCCCCGGTCCGCGACGGCCCCGTCCCGCAGCAGCTCGACGGTGAAGCCGGCGAGTTCGCCGAGCCAGGCCGATCGCGCGTCCGCGGCGATCCGCACCCGCTCGCCCACCACCAGCAGCCCGTGCAGGCCGAAGGCCGCGACGGTGTCGGGCGCCGCGAAGCGCCAGCCCGGATAGAGCGACTGCACGATCTCGAAGCCGCTCGCCGCCCAGTCGAGGCAGGCGATCAGCGCCGCGGCATCCATGCCGGGCTCGGGCGCGCGCGCCAGCCCGAACACGATCTCCGGCTCGATCCGCGGCTCGACGAAGGCGGCGAGCGGCACCGGACCCGACAGGGCGGCCCGGTCGCGCAGGGTCGTGTCGTAGACGTGCCCCCAGATCGGCGCGCGGACGCCGTAGCGCTCCCACAGGGTCGTATTGGTGAAGCCGATCTTGTAGCCGACCGGCCGCTC
This sequence comes from Methylobacterium sp. 275MFSha3.1, assembly GCF_900108435.1. Taxonomy (NCBI): domain Bacteria; kingdom Pseudomonadati; phylum Pseudomonadota; class Alphaproteobacteria; order Hyphomicrobiales; family Methylobacteriaceae; genus Methylobacterium; species Methylobacterium sp. 275MFSha3.1. Next base: position 69,413 of record NZ_FNWP01000025.1, read on the forward strand.
GCCGCGCTCCCCGCGCAGGACCCGGACCGCCTCGGCCACCCGGTAGGCCGCCGGCAGGTCGAGGGCCGGATCCCAGTCGGTCAGCGGCGCGATCGGGCGGCGATGCTCGTGCGCGGAGAGGATCGTGCGGGCATGGGCCGCGGCGGAGATCGGCTCGGTCATCGGCGCACGGCGTGAGGGCCGACGGGGCGGCACCCGCGCCGGGCCGCCTCGATCGCGGCCGGCCGATCTTACCCGAGGTGACCGTCGCCGGGAACGCGCGCTCTGTCGCTGCGCCGCCGACGCTCGCCGGCCCGTCCCCCGCGGGGAGCGCGCGCCCGGGGCGTTCGCTCCCGCCAGGCCGCCCGCAGCATATTTTCATTAGAGGAATACCAAAATACGTTTCTTAAAGATGTGTCATCAGAGGCACATACTGCTCACGGATCCGTGATAGCTGGGCATCGGCGCGTATCTTCGCCCAGTAATTCCTGTTTAGAGTCGGTACAATGTCGAGATATGTCAGTGACCGGGCCGCGTCGCGCGCGTTTGATCGCGCGGAGAGGCTGCTCCGAATCGGGTTTGTATCGTCGACATCTATACTCACGCTCGGGGCGGCCGCGCTCGCCCAGCCCGCGCCCGTCCAGCCGGCGCCCGCCACGGAGATCGAGCTGTCCGAACTCAGCGTGAGCGGCGAGGCGCGCGCGCGCAGCCTGAACAGCGATCTGTACGGGCGCGGCGGGGCGACCGGGCCGGTGCCCGGCTACGTCGCCAGCCGCAGCACAGTCGGCACGAAGACCGACACGCCGATCCTGGAGACGGCGCAGTCGGTGTCGGTCATCGGGCGCCAGCAGATCGAGGATCAGAACGCCCTGACCATCAACCAGGCGCTGCGCTTCACGCCGAGCGTCACCACCGAGCAGCGGGGCGGCGCCGGCTCGACGCGCCTGGAGCAGTTCTACATCCGCGGCTTCACCGCGCCGATCTTCCTCGACAACATGGCGCTGCCCGGTAACCGCGACGCCTTCCCCAGCGTCGATCCCTACCGCCTGGAGCGGGTCGACATCATCAAGGGGCCGGCCTCGGTCCTCTACGGGCAGTCCGGTCCGGGCGGCCTCGTCAACCTCGTCTCGAAGGTCCCGCAATTCGTCCGCCACGGCGAGATCTTCGTCCAGGGCGGCGGCTTCAGCGAGGTCCGCGGCGGCTTCGACGTCGGCGGCCCGATCGCGTCCGACATCCCGGGTCTCGCCGACCAGTTCGCCTACCGGGTCATCGGCCTCGGCTGGAACGGCGACGGCCCGGCCGTGACCACCAAGGTCGAGCGCGCCTTCATCAACCCGAGCCTCACGTGGCGGCCCTCCGCCGACACCTCGCTCACGGTCATCGCCAACTACCAGCGCGACCCGTTCTCGGGCTTCTACGGCGGCTTCCCGGCCGTCGGCACGGTGTTCCCGCGCAATTTCGGCAGCGGCGTCTTCGGCCGGCTGCCGGTGAACTTCTACGACGGCGACCGCACCATCGAGCGCTCCGACCGCACGCAGGCCTCCGTCGAGTACCTGTTCGACCACCGGATCACCGAGAACCTGCGCTTCCACTCGGCCGGCCGCTATCTGCGCTCGAACGGCGACTACCGCAGCGTGTTCACGACCTTCGGCGACGTCAACGGCCCGTACACGAGCGGCCCGATCATCGGCCGGTCGGTCGGCGGCACCCAGGTCGACATCGAAGCCTACACGATGGACAACAACTTCATCGCCGATTTCGACACCGGCCCGATCGCCCACACGGCGCTGCTCGGCGTCGACCACCGGACCTTCAGCACGCGGTCCGTCACCGGCCCGTTCCCGGCGACGACGAGCCTGAACGCCCTCGCCCCCGACCACGACCTGCCGATCCGGTTCCCCGCCTTCACGTCGACCTCGCGGATCGACGCGCAGCAGACCGGCGTGTACTTCCAGGATCAGGCGAAGTTCGACCGCTTCATCCTGACGCTCGGCGGCCGCTACGACACCGCCCGGCAGACCGGCCCGACCCGCACCTTCGCGCCGAACGGGCTGACCATCCAGGACGTCCCGGCCGAGGCCTTCACCGGCCGCGCCAGCCTGCTCTACCTGTTCGACAGCGGCGTCGCCCCGTACGTCTCCTACAGCGAGGCGTTCGAGCCGATCGTCAACGGGCGGATCTTCGACGCGGCCTTCGGCTCGGCCGGGCGCATCCCCGTCCCGATCGCCAGCAACCAGTACGAGGCCGGCATCAAGTACCAGCCGCCCGGCACCGACATCCTGCTGACCACCGCGTTCTTCGACATCCGCCGCTCGAACGCCACCACCACCGACCCGGTCAATCCCGGCTTCGTCGTGCAGACCGGCGAGGTCGGCGTGCAGGGTGTCGAGTTCGAGGCGCGGGCCACCCTCGCCGAGGGCCTCAGCCTGATCGGCGGCTTCTCGCTCCTCGACATCCGCAACGTCCGCGACACCGGCTTCACCACGAACGACCTGACCCGCCGGCAGGTGCCGCTCCAGGGGCTGCGGCCGGTGCAGGTGCCGGACACGACGGCCTCGCTGTTCGTCGACTACCGCTTCACCGACGGCCCGCTCATCGGCCTCGGCCTCGGCGGCGGCGTGCGCTACCTCGGCCCGTCCTGGGGCGATCCCGCCAACACGTTCCAGGTGCCCGAGAGCGTGCTGGTCGACGCCGTCGCCTCCTACGACATGAAGCACCTCGACCCGCGGCTCGCCGGCCTCAGCGCGCAGATCAACGTGCAGAACCTGCTCGACGAGCGCTACGTGACCGGCTGCTTCACCTACTCGGGCTGCTATTACGGCCTGCCGCGCACGGTCTACGCGACCCTGCGCTACCGCTGGTGAGGCGGCCGCCGTGGGCAAGACCTTCCGGCAGTCGATGGCGTGGCTCCACGCCTGGTCGGGCCTCGTCGTCGGCTGGGTGCTGTTCGCCGTCTTCGTGACGGGCACGGCGAGCTACTACCGGCCCGAGATCTCGCAGTGGATGCGGCCCGAGCTCCGCACCGACCGGACCTTCGGGCCGGCGGAGCTCGCGGCGGCGGCCGAGCGCGGCGTCGCCCACCTGCAGGCCCATGCGGGCGGCGCGCGGACGTGGTTCCTCGCGCTGCCGCGGCCGGACCGGCCGGTGCTGGAGCTGTTCTGGCGGACGGGCCCGGGCCGGCCGCCCGGCCACGTCCTCCTGGATCCCGACAGCGGCGCGCCGGCGGCGGTGCGGGCGACGCGCGGCGGTGACTTCCTCTACCGCTTCCACTTCGAGCTGAACCTGCCGCCGCTCTGGGGCCGCTGGATCGTCGGCGCCTGCGCGATGATCATGCTGGTGGCGCTGATCTCGGGGATCGTCACCCACCGGCGCATCTTCGCCGACTTCTTCACCTTCCGCCGGGACAAGTCCGCCCAGCGGGGCTGGCTCGACGCGCACAACGTCACGGGCGTGCTCGCCCTGCCGTTCCACCTGATGATCACCTATACCGGGCTCGCCACCCTCATGGTGATGTACGTGCCCTGGGGCCTGAACACGGCCTATCGCGGCGACAGCCAGCGCTACTTCGCCGAGTCCGGCCAGATCACCGCGCCGCGCTCGCCCGCCGGCCAGCCCGGCACGCTCGTGCCGGTCGGGCCGCTGGTGGTCCGCGCCCTGGCGATGCGGCCGGAACCCCTGGAGCGGATCACGGTGGTCAACCCGGCGGACGCGCGCGCCACCGTGGTGGCGGTGTTCGAGGAGCCGCACGGCCTCTCCCACGAGCACCCGCAGATCGCCTTCGACGGCGTGACGGGCGCGGTCCTTGAGGTGCGCGCGGGCGGCCTGCGGCCGGCGACCAAGACGTTCACCGCGATGGTCGGCCTGCACGAGGCGCACTTCGCCGGCCCGACCCTGCGGGTGCTGTTCTTCCTGTGCGGCCTCGCCGGCAGCGCCATGGTGGCGACCGGGCTGCTGCTCTGGGCGGTGGCGCGCCTGCCCAAGGGGGACGCGCCCCGGGGCTTCGGCCTGCGCCTCGTCCAGGGCCTGAACGTCGCGACGATCGCCGGCCTGCCCGCGGCCGTCGCCGCCTATTTCCTTGCCAACCGGCTGCTCCCCGCCGCGCTGCCCGCGCGGGCGGAGTGGGAGGTCGGGGCCTTCTTCGCCGTCTGGCTGCTCGTCGCCGTGGCGGCGCTCCTGCGCCCGGCCGGGCGGGTCTGGCCGGAGACGCTGACGGCGGCGGCCGCGTTGTACGGCGCCGTCGCGGCCGCGGATGTCGGGCGCCTCGTCGCGCTCCGGCTCGGCGGCGACGCGCCGGTCGAGCCGGTCTTCCTCGCCTTCGACGGCGCGATGCTGGCCCTCGCCGCCCTCATCCTGCTCGCGGTCCGCACGATCGCGCGGCGCGGCGGAGCGTCCCGCGGCCCCGCGAAGGCCGCCGGGCTCTCGATCGCGGGGCACGCGCGGCGGGACCAGGCCCGGCCCGGTATGCCGGTACCGGGAGATCGGGAGCCGATATGATAAAATTGAACTGGTATATTGAACCCAGTGCGGCGAATTAATTCAAAATAACTCCCGAAGCCTGACATATATCGGATGCGCGTCGACTGTATCTGTGCAGAATGGTTCGGCCGGCATGCCAGCCGGTCGCGCCTGTGTCGTCGATTTTCACGCCCTTGATCCTTCGGCCCAGGCGTTCCAGCGCGGTCCATCCCAAGCGCACGCTGGACATGTCCCCGAGACCCAGAACTTGAGCCTCGAGGCGCGGCCCTCGGGGCTCTTTTTCTGCCGCGCCGGGCGATGCGGGCCCTGCGGCTGTTCACGGGCCCCGCGTCCCCGTACCAGAAGGCCCCGGGAGCGGCAGGACGGGCATGCAGCGCATCACCATCACCATCGACGACGCCCTGCTGACGGCGGTCGACGACCTCTGCGCACGGCGCGGCTACGGCAGCCGCTCGGAGGCGGTGCGCGACATCGTCCGCGACGCCCTGGCGCCGGCCCGCGCCGCGGAGACCGGCGGATCGGCGGCCTGCTACGGGGCCCTGAGCTACGTCTACAGCCACGGCACCCGCGACCTGGCCCGCCGGCTGACCGGCGAGGGGCATGAGCACGGCGTCTCGATCGCCAGCCTGCACGTGCACCTGACCCACGACGCGTGCCTCGAGGTGGCGGTCCTGCGCGGGCCGGTGGCCCGGATGCAGAGCTACGCCGACGCCGTCGTTACGCAGCGCGGCGTCCGCTACGGTCACCTGCACCTCATCCCGGAGGGTGACGACGCCCACGCATCCGGGCCACGGCGATGACGGCCCGGCGTGAGGCCCCCCCGCCCGCGATCCAGCGCCTCACGCGCAACACGGCCGGCCTAATCTGCCCGTATGATTTTTTCGTATGTTTATCATACGGGCGGCGTGCGAGAGTCCGGGGATCGCCACGCCTCGCCCGGTCTGCCGGTGTCCCGCCCGACTTCCCGTCCTGTCTGCCGTCACCGGCCTGCCGCCCCCGGCCTCCGCGCCGTGACCCGGCTGCTCGCCGCGGGCGGCCTCGTCGTCGCGACCGCCGGGCGCGGCTGGGCGGCGCCGGGTGAGGGCGCCCCGACATCGTCGGCCGTCACCCTGTCCGAGATCTCGGTGGTCCCCGCGGCGCCTCCAGTCATCCCCGCGACGGACGGGCCCGGCGCCAGCGCCGGCTATGTCGGCGGCGTCACCGGGATCGGCGGCGCCCTGCTGAGCGTCGACGCGGCCAGCGCCGGCCTCATCGGCGGGGCGGTCCTCAACGCCCGCCCGGTCACGCGGCCCGGCGAGGTGCTGGAGGCAGTGCCGGGCCTGATCGTCACCCAGCACAGCGGGGAGGGGAAGGCCAACCAGTACTTCCTGCGCGGCTTCAACCTCGACCACGGGACCGACATCGCCATCAGCGTCGACGGCATGCCGGTCAACATGCGCACCCACGCCCACGGCCAGGGCTACGCCGACCTCAACTTCCTCATCCCCGAACTCGTCGGCGCTGTGGAGTACCACAAGGGGCCGTACTTCGTGCGCGACGGCGACTTCGCCTCCGCGGGCTCGGTGCGCATCGACTATCTCGACACCGTGCGGGAGAATCTCGCGCTGACCTCGATCGGCAGCTTCGGCTACAAGCGGGCCCTGTCGATCGCCTCGGCCCCGCTGGGCGAGGGCACCCTGCTGGTGGCCGGCGAGGCGCAGGTCTACGACGGGCCGTGGACCGTCCCGGACGCGCTGCGCAAGCTCAACGGCGTCGCCCGCTACAGCCAGGGCACGGCGCTGGACGGGTTCGCGGTCGCCGGCATGGCCTACGCGTCCCGCTGGACGGCCACCAACCAGATCCCGGAGCGGGCCGTCGGAGCGGGGCTGATCGGCCGCTACGGCACCCTCAACCCCACGGATGGCGGCGACACCGCCCGCTTCTCCCTGTCGGGGCGGTTCAGCGCGACGGACGACACCGGCATCACCCGGGCCTCGGCCTACGTGATCCGCTACCAGATGAACCTGTTCAACGACTTCACCTACTTCCTCAACGATCCCGTCGGCGGCGACCAGTTCCACCAGCTCGACCAGCGCGTCCTCGGCGGCGGCGAGGTTCTGCACATCTTCCAGGGCGACCTGTTCGGCCGGCCGCTGGAGGTCGAGGTCGGCGCCCAGACGCGGACGGACTCGATCCGCGTCGGCCTGTTCAACACCGCCTTCCGCCAGTACCGCTCGACCGTGCTCGACGACCGCGTGCTGGAATCGAGCGGCGCCCTCTACCTCGACACGCGGGTGCGCTGGACCGAGTGGCTGCGCACGAGCGTCGGCGTGCGGGCGGACGGCTACTACGCCGACGTCCGCTCGGACACGCCGGCGAACTCGGGACGGGCCACCGACGGCATCGTCAACCCGAAGCTCGGCCTCGTGCTCGGACCGTGGTCCGACACCGAGATCTACGTGAATTACGGCGGCGGCTTCCACTCGAACGACGCGCGCGGCGTCACCGCCACGGTCGATCCCGCGAGCCCCCTGTTCAACATCACCCGGTCGCCCTTCCTGGTGCCCTCCACGGGCTACGAGCTCGGCCTGCGCAACCGGTCGATCGCCGGGCTGGAGACGAGCCTCGCGCTGTTCCGGCTCGACTTCGCCTCGGAGAACATCTTCCAGGGCGACACCGGCACCACGGAGCCGAGCCGCCCGACCCGCCGGTTCGGCGTCGAGTGGACGAACCGCTACGCGGTGACGCCGTGGCTGTCCCTGGACGGGGATCTGACGATCACCAACGCCCGGTTCTCCAGCTACGACCCGGCGGGCAACCGGGTGCCGGAGGCCCCCACGACCATCGCGTCGGCGGGCGTGACCTTCGGCGAGCCCCTCGGCTGGTTCGGGAGCCTGCGGGTCCGCTATTTCGGGCCGCGCCCGCTCATCGAGGACAACGCGATCCGCTCCCGGGCGACCGCCCTGCTCAACGGCCGCATCGGCTACCTGTTCGACACCGGGGTGAGCGTCTCGCTGGACGTGCTCAACCTGACGAACAGCAAGGCCGACCAGATCACTTACGCCTACGTCTCGCGCCTTCCGGGCGAGCCCGCCGAGGGGCTGATCGATCGCGTCTTCCACCCGGTGGAGCCCACGGCCGTGCGCCTGACGATCGCCGGGCGGTTCTGACCGCCGGCGCCACGACGACACGCGGGTCCCGACCCCCTCGCGGCAGACCCACGCCGTGACGGACTTCGTCCCGGCGTCCCGGTCGCGTCAGCCGCTGCTGCGCGAGACCCGGTAGTCGCGCGGGGTCAGGCCGTAGGTCTCCCGGAACGCGCGACTGAGCTGGGCGCCGCTCCCGAAGCCGTAGGCCTCCCCGATCGCGCCGATCGACCGCGGCTCCAGCGGATTGTCGAGGGCGGCCCGCACGGCCGCGAGGCGCTGCCGCGCGCGGTAACGCGCCACCCCGCCTTCCGGCTCGAACAGGCGGTAGAGCTGGGAGCGCGATATGCCGAGCGCCCGCGCGATCGCGTCGACCCGGGGCGGCGTGTCGAGCTGGCCGCGGATGAGCCGCTTCGCGGTCCTGAGCCGGGCGGCCTCGAGCGGCGCGGCCGCGCGGGCCGCTCCCTCCAGGCTCGGGCGCGCGCAGGCCGCGACCATGTGGAGCGTGGCCTGCGCGATCGGGGCTGCGTCGGTCGCGGTGATCGCGCCGCTATGCGCGGCCAGGCTCCGGATATGGTCGGCGAGCAGGCGGCCCGCGCCGCCGGTCAGGATCAGCCCGTGCATCGCGTCCTCGTCCGGCAGCACGGTGGCGATGGAGGCGCGCGGGACGGCCAGGATCAGCGAGTCCGTCTCCGGCACCCGGCTGCGGCGGTACGGCTGCGACAGGTCGTTGAGGCTGACCGCGCCCGCCGGAACCTCCGCCACGCCCCGTTCGGTCTCGACGCTGTAGGCGTGCCGGCTGAGGTGCAGGACGAACCCGTCCTGACCGTCGCGCCGGATCCGGGAGCGGGACCGGGCCGGCCCCTGCGGTGCGGCGCTCATGACGCGCAGGGCCATCGGGCCGATCAGCGTCGTCTCGATCCGGCCCGAGAAGCCGTGCGGATCGGCATCGAGGTCGTGGGCTGCGAACAGCGCGCGCCACGCGGCGAAGCGGTCGCGCTCCGGCAGGGCATCCGTCGTGAAGAGGGAACGGGGTACGACGTTCACGGCGGGACCGATGAGCGAGGGTTGAGTGATTTTACCTTACGTTGCGCGAGCGACCAGTGCGCACGGGACACAATCTACGATCTGACGCGACCCGCTCCCGCGGGGCGACGGTCTGTACCCTGGGGCCATCGTTCCATCGCGGCAGTGTTGCGATGCGCCGACCTTCGGGCCATAAGGGCTTGCGAGAAACATAACGCATTATATAAATCGTGTCGGGAGGACCGACATGCCGGCAGACATCCTCGACGAACTCGGGCCGCTGTTCCTGGGCAGCCGCCTCAAGCGCCTCGCCGACCGCTTCCAGGCCGACGCCGCCCGGATCCTGCGGGACGAGGGGCTCGGCATCCAGCCGGCCCAGTTCCCGCTCCTCGCCGCCATCGACCGCTACGGGCCGCTGACCATCGGCGACGCCGCCGCCGCCCTCGGCGTCAGCCAGCCGGCGGCCACGCGCACGGCGGCGAGCCTCGTCGCGCTCGGCTTGCTCGAAGAGGCGCGGTCGGACGCGGACCTTCGCCAGAAGGCGCTGTCGCTCAGCGGTGCGGGCAAGGCCCTGATGGCGCGCGCCAAGGACGCGCTCTGGCCGCGCGTCGACAGCGCCGTCGCGAGCCTGTGTGCCGGCCTGTCGGGCGCCTTGCTGGACCAGGTCGCCGCCCTGGAGCGCAGGCTCGACGCCGTCCCGTTCGCGGCCCGCATCCGCCAGGACGGCGCGGCCGGCGACGCCGCGACGGGCCTGACGATCCGGGACTACACGGACGCGCTGGCGGACCGCTTCCGCGACATCAACGCCGAGTGGATCGAGGCGATGTTCGCGCTGGAGGAGAACGACCGCCGGATCCTGTCCGATCCCCGCGGCGAGATCCTGGACCGCGGCGGGCTCATCCTGTTCGTTGAGTCGGCGGATCTCGGGATCGTCGGCACCTGCGCGCTGATGCGGACGGAGGCGGGCTGCTACGAGCTGACCAAGATGGCCGTGTCCGCGCGGGCCCGGGGCCGCAAGGCCGGCGAGCACCTGCTGCGGGCGGTGCTGGCCCGCGCCGCGGCCATGGAGATCGAGACGCTCTACCTGCTGACCAACACCAAGTGCGCGGCCGCCGTGCACCTGTACGAGAAGGTCGGGTTCCGGCACGACCCGGAGATCATGGACCGGTTCGGCCGGCGCTATGCCCGCTGCAACGTGGCCATGCGCTATCCCCTGTGACGCCGCGCGCCCGACGTGCCGAGGGCGACCCGTTCCCGGTCGTGCCGCCTGGCGCGGCGACGAAGCGCGGATCCCGGCCGTGCGCGGGCCCGCGCGGCGCCGCAGCGAGCCGCTCCCATCCGCGGAGGACAGCTGCACGCTCTGCGTCAGATCTCGTTCAGCAGTGACGATGCGCGGACAGACAAAATGATGGGCGCGAAGAGTTCAACTGAAAATTGATTTGGGCGATCTGTTTGTGAGAGCATCAGCAACAGATCCCGTAACGGAATCTTATCGTCGCGCTTCCATCTTGGTGGCCCCGCTCTGGAGCTGCGCTCGGACAATGAAAGCTTGGTTCGCGAAACTTTCGATCCAGCACCGGCTGGTCGGAGCACTCGCGCTGCTCATCGTCTGTCTGCTCCTCGTCGGCGGCGTGGGCCTGCACGCCGTCGGCGATCTCGCCGAGGACCAGATCCGCCTCGGCAGCGGCACCCTGCCCAGCGTGCGCTACGCCGGCGAGCTGCGCGGCAACGTGATCGACGTGCGCGTCAGCGTCGTGAACCACATCCTCTATCCCGAGGCCGCCCACATGCGGGCCGAGGAGGCGGCCCTGGCGAAGAAGACGGAGGCGGTGGCCGCCGCGATGCGCAACTACGCGCCGCTGATCGACGGTCCGAAGGAGCGCGCGCTCTTCGACGTGTTCGACCGGGAATGGAAGAGCTACCTCGCGGCGATCCCGGCCGTGCTGGAATACTCGCGGACGGGCCGCAAGGATCTGGCGCTGCGCGAGAGCTTGGTCGGCGTCCGCCCCCACATCAAGGCGGCCTCCCAGGCGCTCGAGGAGATCGTGGCGCTGAACAACGCCAGCGGCGAGACGGCGATCGCCCAGGGAGCGGCCGCCGCCTCCGGCGCGAAGCGGCTCATGCTGGCGATCGGCGCCATCGCCCTCGTGCTCGCGACCGCGCTCGGCGCGCTGATCGTGCGGAGCATCGCCGCCAGTGTCCGCGCCGTGCTGGAACCGATGCGGCGGCTGGCGGCCGGGGACCTCGCGGTCGCGATCCCGCACCAGGGCGAGCGGAACGAGATCGGCCAGATCGCCGACGCCGTGCAGGTCTTCAAGGAATCGGGGATCGAGGCGCGGCGGCTGGCCGCCCTCCAGGCCGAGGCCGACGCCGCCAAGATGCGCCGCGCCGAGCTGCTCGACCGCATCACCCGCGGTTTCGAGCGGGAGGCCGGGGCGCTCACGGACGAGCTGACCGCCGCCGCCACCGAGATGGAGGCGACCGCCGCCTCGATGACCGAGATCGCCGCGCAGACCAACACCCTCGCGGCGAGCGTCTCGGTCGCCGCCGAGCAGACCTCCGGTAACGTCCAGCAGGTTGCGAGCGCGACCGAGGAGATGGCGGCCTCCGTGCAGGAGATCAGCGGGCAGGTGACCCATTCGGTCGAGATCGCCGCCTCGGCCATCGCGCGCGCGCAGGAGACCGGCACCATCATCCGGGAGCTGTCCGACAGCGCCGACCGGATCGGCGCGGCGGCCGGCCTGATCTCGGGCGTGGCGAGCCAGACCAACCTGCTCGCCCTCAACGCCACCATCGAGGCGGCGCGCGCCGGCGAGGCCGGCCGCGGCTTCGCGGTGGTGGCCGCCGAGGTCAAGACGCTGGCCGAGCAGACGGCCCGGGCGACCCAGGAGATCTCCGCCCGGATCGGCGCGATCCAGTCCGCCACGCGGGGCGCGGTGGAGGCGGTCCAGGGCGTGAGCCGCACGATCGACGACATGTCGGGCATCGCCACCCACATCGCCTCGGCGATCGAGGAGCAGGGCGCGGCCACGCGCGAGATCGCGCGGAACGTCCAGGCGGCCGCGCACGGGACCCGGCAGGTCACGGGCCATATCGGATCGGTGCGCGAGGGGGCCGGCGAGACCGGATCGGCCGCGACGCAGGTTCTCGACGCCGCGCGCACTCTCGCGGTCCGGTCCGACGGGCTCAGCCGGGCCGTCCGCAGCTTCCTGGACGAGGTCCGGGCCGCCTAGAGCTGCGCCCGATCGAGGCGCGACGGGGTGATCGCCGAGCCCGTGCCGTCCGCGGTGCGGGCCCCTCTCCCGCACGGCAGAGGGGGCATGGCGCGGCTGCTCCGCCGGAGCGTCTGTCTCCCGGATCTGTCTTCCGGAACGGTGCACAACGATCGGGACCGCCGCCCGCGTGGGGCCCCGCGGGTCGACGCGCCGGTCGGCCCGGGGATCGGGCAGCCCCGCCCGCGCTCAGTTGCAGCCGTCGCAGATGCTGCGCTCGATCTTGTTGAGCCGGGCGCGCTCGTGCTCCTGCACGGCGCGCGGCGGCACCTCGCTCGGGCCGAGGGACGTGCCGGGGGGTTTGGTCACGCCGAGGCTGTTGGTGTTCGGCGCCGTGATCGTCGTGGCCGGGCCGCCACCCGTGCCGGTCTGGTCGGGCGCCAGGCCCTGGGCCGCGAGGGTGGCCGGGACGGCCAGGCTCAGCAGGGCTAGGCCCGCGGAGCGGAAGAGGGTTCGGGTCATCGTACCTCCCGTCGTCGAGCGCGCGTGAAACAGCTTGGCAGTATCCGTCGTCTCCCGAAACCGCCTTCGTCCAGTCGTGAGCCGGATAGCTCCACTATCCACCGTAATCCGACTGGCCGATAGAGTCCCGACTGCGCTCGGAGCGATCGGTTGGCGGACCGGGGCGGCTGCCGGCCCGGTCGGTCCGATCCGATCGCGCGATCATCGGGCGAAAGCTATCCGGTCAGATCTTAGTCGATCGCTAATAAATATTAGCTAAGTATTTACAAGAGCGGGATCGGGTCCCGTCGGGAGCGGATCCGGGAACAGGGAGCCTCGCATGTGCGTCGCGTGTGACTGGGCGCCCCATTTCCAGGCCTTCGGGGGCGGGCGCGCCGTCAATCGGCGCGCGGTGCTGCGGTCGGGCGCGGCCATCACCGCGACGGCGCTCGCGCTGGACCTCGTCCCGACGGGCGCCCGCGCCGAACCGGGGAGCGGCCGCGCGGCCGCCGCGGGGCCCGCCGACGTCGTGTTCCACAACGGCCCCGTCTACACGGTGGCGGGGCCGGCCCCCTGGGCCGAGGCGGTCGCGGTGCGCGGCAACACCATCGTCCATGTCGGTGACGCGGCCGGCGCGCTGGCGCTGGCCGGCCCGGCCACGCAGGTGGTGGATCTCCAGGGCCGGCTGCTGATGCCCGGCTTCGTCGAGGGGCATACCCACCCGTTCCTCGGCGCCTTCCTGACATCCGGTGTCGACCTGCAGCGCGACAACCTCGCCCAGGTCCTCGCGGCCATCGAGGCCTACGCGAAGGCGCATCCGACCGGGCCGATCCGCGGCTTCGGGTGGCGCGTCGACATGTTTCCCCCGGAGGGTCCCAACCGGGCCGAACTCGACGCCATCCTGCCGGACCGGCCGGCCTTCTTCTTCGCCATCGACGGGCACAGCCTGTGGGCCAATTCCAAGGCGCTGGCGATGGCCGGCGTCGACCGGGACACGCCCGACCCGATCCCGCGCTTCAGCTACTACGCGCGCGACCAGAAGGGCGACCCCACCGGCTACGTGCTCGAGGTCAACGCGGTCCTCGGGCTGGTCAACGCCGTGGAACCCATCAGCGTCGCCGCCATGGGCAGCCTGCTGGAGGGCTGGCTGCCCAAGGCCGCGGCCGCCGGCATCACCACGGTCTTCGACGCGGGCGTCCCGCCCGTCGGCAGCGATCAGGCCGCCATCATCGCGCTCTACGTGGAGGCCGAGAAGCGCGGCACGCTGCCGTTCCGCGTCTCCGCCTCCTACTCGGTGAAGTCGCTGCCGATCGACGACACGGTCGAGCGATTCAACGCCGTGCGTCGGCAGGTCTCCGGCGAGCTCGTGCACGTCGACATCGTGAAGATCGTCGGCGACGGCTCGCAGGGCGGCTACACGGCGTGGCTGATCGAGCCCTACGCCGACCTGCCCGACTCGACCGGAGGGTCGCCCTTCACCGAGGCGCAGTGGCACGACCTCGTCGGCGCGGTCGACGCGGCGGGCTTCGACGTCCACGTCCACGCCTGCGGCGAGCGGACCGCCCGCGTCGCCCTCGACGCGATCGAGAAGGCCGTGGCGAACAACCCGGCCCGCGACCGGCGGCACGCCATCGCCCACTTGGTCTATGTCGAGGACAGCGACGCGCCCCGCTTCGCCCGGCTCGGCGTGACCGCGCAGTTCTCGGCCAACTGGTCGTCGGCCGACCCCGACACGCTGCAGAACATGATGGCGCGCTACGGCGCGCACCGCGCCAGCCGGATGTACCGGACCAAGACGATCCTGAAGCAGGGCGGGCGGGTCTCCTTCGGCACGGACTGGCCGGCGGCCGGCTACGTCTCGACCTACGAGCCCCTCACGTCGATCCAGGTCGGCGTGACGCGGCAGCTTGTCGGCCGGCCGGACGCGCCCGTGCTGAGCCCCGCCGACGAGCGCCTGACGGTCGCGGAGGCGATCCACGCCAACACGATGGGCGCCGCCTACCAGCTCCGCATGGACGACAGGATCGGGTCGGTGGAGGTGGGCAAGCGCGCCGACCTGGTCGTCCTCGACCGCAACATCCTGACGATCGATCCGCACGAGATCCACCGGACCAAGGTCGCCCTGACCATGATGGACGGCGTCGTGCGGCACCGGGCCTGAGGATCCGGCCGGACGATCAGGCCGGCCGATCAGGGGCCCGGCGCGGCGCCGGCGGCCGTCCCCCCCGGATCCGCGAGCCGGTCCGCCACCATCCGGCAGAACGCCTCGGCCGCAGGCGGCATCGTCCGCCCGGCCTTCTTGATCAGGCAGACCGGACGCTCGAACAGCGGGTCGTCGATCGGCCGCGAACGGAGCAGGGGCTCGGCCCGGATCTCCCGCGCCGCGCCCGGGAGGATCGTCAGGCCGAGGCCGGCCCGGACCATGCTGACGGCGGTCATCATGTAGGTGGCCTCGCAGGCCATGCGGGGCAGGCGGCCCGAGCCGACGAAGGCGCGGTCGACCACCGCCCGCACGCTCGTGGCCGGGTCCATCAGGATCAGGGGGTGCTCGGCGAGCGCCGCGATCGTGACCCGGGGCAGCGCGCCGATCGGGTGATCGGCGGGATAGATCACGTGCAGGGCGTCGCGCGTCCGGTGCAGGACGCCGATCTCCGGATCGCGGACGTCGCCGCCGACGATGCCGAGATCCGCCTCCTCCTCGCGCACGAGGTCGAGCACCCGCTGCGCGATGACGTCCTTGATCCGGAACGTCACGGCGGGGTGCTCGGCGCGGAAGCGGACGATCGCGTCGGACAGCACGCTCGCCGCGAAGGACGGCAGCGTCGCGACGCGCACGACCCCGTGGCGCCGTGCCGCGAGGTCGCGGGTGTCGACCACCACGGCGTCGAGGTCGCGCAGCACCCGCTCGAACACGGGCAGCAGCTCGCGGCCGAGCCGCGTCGGCGCGACGGTGCGGCTGGTCCGGTCGAGGAGCCGCGCGTCGAGCATCTCCTCCAGGCGCTGGATCTGAACCGTCAGGGCGGGCTGCGACAGGTTCAGCAGGGCGGCCGCGCGGGTGAAGCTGCCGACCTGGACGACGGACACGAAGGCCCGCACTTGCCGCAGGTTGAGATCCATAATCTCAGGCTATCGCTGCGATCCGATCTTTTCAATTGTGTCATGAAGCCGTCCGCCGTTTCCTGACCCGATACAGGCGCGGGTCCGAACCACGCCGGCGCCAACGGGAGGAACGGATGCTGGCCCTGCTCGGCCTGTGCACGATCGCGCTGCTGCTCGCCGCCATCCTGACCAAGCGGATGTCGCCCCTCGTGGCGCTGATCGTCATCCCGGTCGCGGCCGCCCTGATCGGCGGGTTCGGATTCGACACCGGCAAGTTCGTCCTCGCCGGCCTGCAGAGCCTCGCGGGCGTCGTCGGCATGTTCGTGTTCGCGATCCTGTTCTTCGGCATCGTCAGCGATGCCGGGATGCTCGACCCGATCATCGACCGGATCCTCGCCCGGGTCGGCACCCGCCCCACCCGGATCGTGCCCGGCACCACCCTGCTGGCGCTGCTGATCCACCTCGACGGGTCGGGCGCGGTGACGTTCCTGATCACCATCCCGGCGATGCTGCCGCTCTACGACCGCGTCGGCATCGACCGGCGCGTCCTGGCCTGCGCCGCCTCGATGGCGGCGGGGGTGAATTTCCTGCCCTGGACCGGGCCGATGATCCGCGCCTCCGCGGCCCTCAAGCTGCCGATCCCCGAGATCTTCTCGCCCCTCGTGCCAGTACAGGCGGTCGGGCTCGTCTTCATCTTCGCCGCCTCGTACTGGCTCGGCCTGCGGGAGGAGCGCCGTCTGGCCCTCGTCCCCGGGACGACGGGGTCCGCGGGGTCCGCGCCCGGCCCGGCCACGACCGCCCGGACCCTCAGCGACGCGGAGCGGGCCCTGCGCCGGCCCGACCGCTTCTGGATCAACATCGTCCTCACGGCCGCGGTCCTCGGGACGATGGTGTTCCTGGCCGAGAAGGTGCCGCCGGCGCTGATGTTCATGCTCGGCACGGCGCTCGCGCTGGTCATCAACTACCCGCAGGTCGACGCCCAGCGGCAGCGCGTCGACGCGCACGCCAGGGCCGCGATCCTGATGGCCTCGATCCTCCTCGCCGCCGGCGTGTTCACCGGGATCATGCAGGGCACCGGCATGCTCAGGGCCATGGCCCAGACGGCCGTCACCTTCGTGCCTCCCGAGATGGGGCGTCACATCCCGTTCGGGCTCGGCCTCGTGTCGATGCCCCTGTCGATGCTGTTCGACCCGGACTCGTTCTACTTCGGCGTCCTGCCGGTGGTGGCGGAGGTGGCCCACCAGCTCGGCGTCCCGCCGGTGCAGGTCGCCCAGGGGGCGCTGCTCGGCCAGATGACGACGGGCTTCCCCGTCAGCCCGCTGACGCCCGCGACCTTCCTGGTCTGCGGCCTGACCGGGATCGACCTCGCCGACCACCAGAGATTCACCTTCCCGTTCCTGCTGGCGGCCTCGGTGGTGATGACCCTCGCCTGCGTCGTCTTCGGCGTCTTCCCCATCTGAACCCCTCTGACAGCGGAGAGCGCGCCATGAGAACCGTCCGCCTCGGCGCCGGCGCCGGCTATGCCGGGGACCGCATCGAGCCCGCCGTCGAACTCGCCGAGCGCGGCGACCTCGACTACCTCGTGTTCGAGTGCCTCGCCGAGCGCACCATCGCGCTGGCGCAGCAGGCGAAGCTGCGCGACCCCGAGGGCGGCTACGATCCGCTGCTGGAGGCGCGCCTGCGGGCCGTGCTCGGGCCGTGCCGGGCCCGCGGCATCCGCATCGTCACCAACATGGGCGCGGCCAACCCGGTCGCCGCCGCCCGGAAGGCCGGGGCGCTCGCGCGGGGGATGGGCCTCGCCGGCCTGCGGATCGCCGCGGTGACCGGCGACGACCTGCTCGACGCGGTGCGGGCGGGCGACTTCGTCCTGGAGGAGAGCGGCGAGCCGGTCGCCGGCCTCGGCAACCGCGTCGTCTCGGCGAACGCCTATCTCGGCGCGGCGCCGATCGTGGCCGCCCTCGCGGACGGCGCCGACGTGGTCATCACCGGCCGCGTCGGCGACCCGGCCCTGTTCCTGGCCCCCCTGGTGCACGCCTTCGGCTGGGCGATGGACGACTGGGAGCGCCTGGGCCGCGGCACCCTCGCGGGCCACCTCCTCGAATGCGCCGGCCAGATCACCGGCGGCTACTTCGCCGATCCGGGCTGCAAGGACGTACCGGACCTCGCGCGCCTCGGCTTCCCCATCGGGATCGTGGCCGAGGACGGCACGGTCGAGATCACGAAGGTCGCGGGCTCGGGCGGCCGGATCAGCCTCGCCACCTGCAAGGAGCAGCTGCTCTACGAGGTGCACGACCCGGCGCGCTACATCCAGCCGGACGTGGTCGGCGACTTCTCCGAGGTCGAGATGGAGCAGGTCGGCCCCGACCGCGTCCGGGTGCGCGGCGCGACGGGCGCGCCGGCGACGGGCCTCCTGAAGGTCTCGGTCGGGTACGTGGATTCCTATATCGGCGAGGGGCAGATCTCCTACGCCGGGCCCGGCGCCCTGGCCCGCGGCCGGCTCGCCCTGTCGGTGGTGCGCGAGCGCCTCGCCCTCACCGGCGTGGCGACGACCGAGCTGCGCTGCGACCTGATCGGCGTCGACGCGCTCCACGGCGCGGCGCTGTCGGGCGAGCGGGAGCCCCACGAGGTCCGCCTGCGGGTCGCCGGGCGGACCGAGACCCACGCCGAGGCCGTGCGGATCGGCAACGAGGTCGAGACGCTCTACACCAACGGCCCGGCCGGCGGCGGCGGCGCCTGGAAATCGGCCCGCGAGGTGGTGGCGGTGCAGTCGGTCCTCGTCCCGGCCGCCCTCGCCCGGCCGCGCGTGCACGTCGTCGAAGCCTGAGAGCCGGGAGACCCGAGGATGAAGCTGCGCGCGCTCGCCCATGCCCGCACGGGCGACAAGGGCAACACGTCGAACATCGCGCTGATCGCCTACGACGCGGCCGATTACGAGCACCTCGCGGCGCACGTCACGGCCGAGCGGGTGCGGGCGCATTTCCGCGGGATCGTGACCGGCGACGTGACCCGCTACGCGCTGCCGAAGCTCGGGGCGCTGAACTTCGTGCTCACGGGCGCGCTCGGCGGCGGCGTCACCCGCTCCCTGGCCCTCGACGCGCACGGCAAGGGCCTCGGCGCCGCGCTCCTCGATCTGGACATCCCGGACCTCGGCGCCGGCCGAGCCGCACGCGGAAGCCCGAGACGGTGAGGGTCGAGGCCGCCGCGGCATGATCGCGATGCGGGTTCGAACCAGAGGCCGCCCATGACCGTTGACGGTCGTTCAGCGTGACCGTTCGAAGAGCCCAGATGGACCGCCCCCGCCGCGTCGGACTGCCCTGGTACACCCCGGAGCAGTACCCAGCCCTGCGCACCAGCCTCGCGGACGGCGCCAAGCTGCCCCCCGACTACGAGACCTGGCGCGTCGCCACGGAGCAGATGGAACGGGAGGTGCAGCGCAGCGGCGTCGAGGTCGTGCGCGTGCCGGTCGAGCCGGAGATCTTCGCGGAGTGGTGCGAGCGCGCCGGGCTCCCGCGCGACGCCGCGGCGCGCGCCCGGTACGCGGCCGCCGCACTGGCGGCGGACTGGGCCGTCTGAGAGCGGGCGCCCAGCCGGGCCCCGAGCCGGGCGACGTTCGGCGGGCCCCCGCGCCCGCGTCACGGATCACGTCGATCCCGCCATCCCTGCCGGGTTGTCCTACGAGGACTAGCACATCGCAGTAGAGCGGTTGCGTGCAACTCTTTTCCGCCGATCTCACGCGACTCGTCCCGACGGAGCGGCCCGGGGAAATCTCGCAAATTAGAATTATTACATGTTGATTTTGTCTCTGATCTGCAACTGAACTGCCGTTATAGGCTCACAGGCGAGCTTGACCTATTGCGTTCCTGTGCGGCGGCCGCGCAGATGGAGGTCTCGCAGCCGAATCCGACCGCGGCGGCTGCAGCGCCCAAGAGTTGCCTGCATGTGCGTCGATTTCGCTCCCGCTCCGTCCGATCGACCACAGAAGCGCCTCCCGTATTGGGGGCCGCTCCTGCTGTCGGCGGCCGTCGGTATCTCGCTGCCCGCCGACGAATTGGCCGCGCAGCCGGTGAGCGGCGGGCAGACTGCTGTCACCCTCGACGAGATCCAGGTTGTCGGACAGGGAGGATTGTCGCCCAACACGGCGACCGGGCCGGTCAACGGTTACGTCGCCAAGGCGAGCGCGTCCGGCACGAAGACGGACACGCCGATCATCGAGACGCCGCAGACGATCAACGTCGTGGGCGCCCGCCAGATTCGCGACGAGGGGGCCTCGACGCTGGCCGAGGCCCTGGCCTACACGCCCGGCCTGAGCAGCCAGGCCGTGGGCGGCTTCGCCAAGGTCTCGGACGGTTTCACGATCCGCGGCTTCACCGTCGAGGCGGGCAATTCGGGGCTGCTGCGCGACGGCCTGAAGCTGCAATCGGGCGTCTATGACGGGACGCAGGAGCCGTACGGGCTGGAGCGCCTGGAGGTCCTCAAGGGCGCGGCGTCGATCCTGTACGGCCAGCTCTCGCCCGGCGGCATCGTCAACGCCGTCAGCAAGCATCCGCTCCAGACGCCGTTCAACGAGATGAACGTCAGCTTCGGCCAGTACAATCGCAAGGAAGTGTCGGGCGATTTCACCGGACCGCTCACCGACGACGGCGCGTGGTCCTACCGGCTGACCGGGCTGATCCGGAACAGCGACAGCTATCTCGCGTACACGCCCGACGACAAGCGCTACATCGCGCCCGCGATCACGTGGCGGCCGTCGACGGCGACCTCCGTCACGCTGCTCGGCTACTATCAGGAGATCCACACGCGCTTCCAGCCGCCGCTCTCGGCGGTCGGCACGCTGCTGCCCAACGGCCGGTTCCCCCGCTTCGCCATCGACCGGTTCTACGGCGAGCCCGCCTTCGACCGGTACGATTCCCGGTCGGGCGCGATCGGCTACCAGATCGACCACGCCTTCTCGGACTCGGTCCGGCTGCGCCACGCCCTGCGCTACTACCAGTCGGGGGTCGACTGGGACTACCTGACCCCGACATCCCTGCTGGCGAACCGGCAGGTCGCGACGCGCGGCATCAGCATGCGCAACGAGAACGCGACGGGCGTGGCGTCGGACACCTCGCTCGAGACGAAGTTCGTCATCGGCCCGACCGCGCACACGCTGCTGACTGGCATCGACTACTACCGCAGCTTCCTGAACTCGGAGCGCTACACCAACGGCACCGTCGGCAATCTGAACGTCTACGCCCCGGTCTACGGCCTGACCTACCCGCGGATCAATTACGCGATCAACACCGGCTCGAAGAGCCTGCTCGACCAAGTCGGTATCTACGTCCAGGATCAGGTCAGGTTCGACCGCTTCGTCTTCCTGGCCGGCGGCCGCCAGGACTTCGCGCGCACGCAGGTCCTCACCTACCGCACCGGCGCGCAGCTCGATCAGAACGACAGCGCCTTCAGCGGGCGGCTCGGCCTGCTCTATCTCGGCGATTACGGGCTGGCGCCCTACGTCTCCTACAGCCAGTCCTTCCAGACCTTCGCGGTCACCGACCGGAACGGAAATCCCTTCCAGCCGTCGCTCGGCGAGCAGTACGAGGGCGGCCTGCGCTGGGAGGTCCCGGGCGCCGACACCCTGCTCAGCGCCGCGTTCTACCGGATCAACCAGACGAACGCGCTGGTGGCGGACCCGGTCAACCCGGTCTTCAGCACGCAGGCCGGGCAGGTCCGCTCGCAGGGCTTCGAGGCCGAGGCGCGGACGAATTTCGGCCCGCTGGAGGCGGTCGCCTCCTACTCGTACACCGATGCCCGGCAGACGCGGACCACGGTCGCGGCGAACTTCAACCAGCGCCTCGACCTCGTGCCCTACAACCAAGCCGGCGTGTTCGGCACCTACGACATGGGCCTATTCGGGATCCCGGGCCTGCGGCTCGGCGGCGGCGTGCGCTACGTCGGCAGCTCGAACATCTCGGGCGCGACCTTCGACTCGCGCGCGGCGACCCTGTTCGACCTCGTGGCGCTCTACGATTTCGGCGTCGCCGACCCGAGCCTCAAGGGATGGCGCGCCCAGATCAACGCCCGCAACGTCCTCGACCATTCCTACGTCACCTGCGTCACGGTGAATGGCTGCCGGTACAGCGAGCCGCGCAACGTGTTCGGGACCCTCACATACCGGTGGTGAGCCTCTCGCCGGCGGTCGCCCCCACGCGGGGCGGCGGGTCCGGACGCGGCGGGACCGCGCCCTGGCATCCGCGTCGGACGGCCGCCGTGACCCCGCCAGCGTCGGCCCCGGCCGGATCGGCGCGCGGTCCCTGATCCGACGCACCCCTGCGCCCGCCGCGGACCGAGAGCGCCGCGCGCTCCGGGTCCCCGCCGTCGCGGCCCCTCGTCCCGCGCGCGGGAGAAGAGGTCCGCGCCGTCCTGTCGGGATTGACGCGGGCCCTCGCGGAAGGGCCCGCGCCCGGATCAGGCTTCGGCCGCGTCGAGGGCCTCGGCGAACGCGTCCTGGAACGCGGTGCTCCGGAGGATGTCCAGGTGCCGCGCGCCGGGAATGATCCTCAGCTCCGCGACCGGCGCCAGCGCGCTCCAGTCGCGCAGGCGCTCCGGTCGCGTCAGCGAATCCGCGGCCTGGAAGACGTGCACGGGCCGCGCCAGCGGCGCGAAGGCGTGGCGCTTGGCCCGCACGCGCTTGTCCAGGAGGGCCCACAGCTCGAACTCGCGCGCCGTCAGGTCGGGCCCGTCCGCGGGCAGCTCCGGGTTGTCGACGAGGTAGGCGTCGAGCGCCTCCCGCTCGTCCGCGTCCATGCGGGCGATCAGCCCGCGCCACTGCTCGGCCATCCGCGAGCCGTCCAGCCAGTCCGCGCGCCGCCGCGCGGCCAGCGCCCGCGCGTCCGCGTCCAGAGCCCGCGGCGCCGCGAAGGGCACCGACTCGAACACGTCCACGAGGCCCAGGAAGTCGACGCGCACGCGCCCGTCGAGACGGCGCGCGGTCTCGTAGGCGAGGTCGCCGCCGGACGACCAGCCGACCAGCGCGCACCGGCCGCCCGGCGCGTGCGCGGCGACGCACTCCGCGTAGGCGCCGCTCAGCGCGGGCACGTCGTACCCCTGCCAGCGCGCCTCCGTGTAGACGTGGCTGACGAAGCCGTGGACCGGCCGCTCCGGGCCGAGCCGCGCGGCCAGCGCGGCGAACTCGGTCGCGTTGGCGATCAGGCCGGGGACGCAGAAAAGCGGGGTCCGTCCGCCCTCGCGGCGGAGATGGACGATCTCCGGCCCGCGCGGAGCCGCCGGCGCGACGCGTTCGGCGAGGTCGGCGAGGCTCTTCGCGCCGAGGATCTGGGCGAGGGTGAGGGTCTTGCCCCCCGCGACGCCCTGCCGGCGGATGCGCGCGAGCATCTTCAGGCTCAGGATCGAGTCGCCGCCGAGGTCGGCGAAGGCGTCGTGGCGGCCGATCGCGGACGGATCCAGGCCGAGGAGGTCGGCCCAGAGGGCGGCGAGTGCCCGTTCCGTCCCGTCCCGGGGCGGATCCTTCCCGTCCGTCCCGCGCGCCGCCTCCAGCGACGCCAGGGCGCGCCGGTCGAGCTTGCCGTTGGGGGTCAGGGGCAGCGCGTCGAGCCGGGTCAGGCTCGTCGGCACGAGGGCCGGCGGCAGGCGCTCGGCGAGCCGGGCGCCGACCGCGGCGAGGTCGAGGTCCGGGTCGGCCACGACGTAGCCGGCGAGGCGCGGGCCGTCCGCCCCGTCGGCCTCCGGTTCGGCGAGCGCGATGACGGCGGCGTCGCGGATTCCCGGAAGGTCGCGCAGGGCCGCGGCCGCCTCGCCGGGCTCGACCCGGTGGCCCCGGATCTTCACCTGGTCGTCGGCCCGGCCCACGAAGGCGAGGCTGCCGTCGCGGAGAAGCCGGACGCGGTCGCCGGTCCGGTAGAGGCGCGCCCCGGGGCCGGCGTGCGGGTCCGGAACGAACCGCTCGGCGGTGAGGCCCGGCCGGTCGAGATAGCCCCGCGCGACCTGCGGCCCGCCGAGGTAGAGCTCCCCCGTCGCGCCCGGCGGCACCGGCGCCAGGAATCCGTCGAGCACGCGCGCGCGGACGCCCGGGAGCGGCGTCCCGATGGGCGCACCGCCGGCCCAGCGTCCGGCCCCGTCCTCCGGGTCGAGCGCACCGCCCCGGTGCTCCGCCCCCGCGCGGACCTCCTGGCACAGCGCGCCGACCGTCGCCTCGGTCGGCCCGTAATGATTGACCACCCGGCAGCCGGGCTTCAGCGCGGCGATCCGGTCGACGAGGGGCCAGGGCAGCGCCTCGCCGCCGAGGATGAGGAGCCGTTCTGGCAGCGCGGCGGCGGGGTCGGCCGCCTGGAGCAGCGCGCCGAGGTGGCTCGGCGCGATCTTCAGGGCGTCGACCCTCCGGCCCCCGGCCGCGTCCCCTCCGACCGCCGCGGCGAAGCGGTCGGGGTCGAGGGCGGTCTCGTGGTCGAGGAGGTCGAGTTCCGAGCCGCCGGCCAGCGCGCCGAACAGCACGGTGTTGCCCAGGTCGGCCGCAACGGTCGAGGCCATCGCGACGCGGCCGCCGGCGGGCAGGCCGACGCGCGCGAGCATTCCGGCCACGTACTGCGCGAGGCCGCCGCGGGTCACGACGACCCCCTTGGGCCGGCCCGTGGAACCCGAGGTGTAGAGGATGTAGGCCGCCGCGTCGGGATGCGGCGGCGCGGCCGCGAAGGGCTGGGCCGCCGCGTCCTCGGCCGGGTCGAAGCGCGCCGCGATCACCGGCCGGTCGGGCCGGTCGCCCGGGACCGGCTCGCCCAGGACGAGGCAGGCCCCGCACTCGGCCACGAGGTCGGCCCGGCGGGCGGCCGGGAGGCCGGGATCGATCGGCACGTAGGCGGCGCCGGTCTTGAGGATCGCCAGGAGGCCGAGCACCCATTCGGGGCCGCGGCCGAGATGGAGGGCGACCCGCGTCTCCGGCCCCGCCCCGTCCGCGGCCAGCCGCGCGGCGAGGCGGTCCGAGGCGGCATCCAGCTCGGCCCGGCTGTGGGAGCGCCGGCCCTGCCGCAGGGCGGGCGCCTCCGGCGCCTCGGCCGCGCGGGCGCGCCAGGCCGCGACCACGTCGAGCGCGACCCCGTCGAGCGCGGCCGGGTCCGTCGCCGCGGCCGGGGCGGGGCTCGCCAGCGCGTAGAGTGGGCAGTCGGGTTCGGCGACGGCCGCGGCGAGCAGCGTCGCGAAGGCCTCGGCCAGGCCCGCGACGGTCTCGGGGTCGAACAGGTCGCGGGCGAAGGCCAAGCGGCCGCACAGGCCCTCGGCGGAATCGACGAGATCGAGGCTGAGGTCGAAGTGGACGTCGCCCCCGTCGAGGCCGCGCAGCCGCATCGGCCGTCCGGCGAACCGGGCGTCGGGCGGGGGCGCGGCCTGCTCGGTGACCTTGACTTGGAACAGCGGGTGGAGCCCGGGCCGGCGCTCCGTCGCCGACGCCGCGACGATCCGGTCGAACGGCAGGTCGGCGTGCGCCTGGGCGGCCAGCAGCCGATCGCGGACCTGCCGGAGATGGACGCGGAACCCGTCGCGCGGGTCGACCCGCGCCCGCAGGACCCCGATGCCCGTCAGGTGGCCGACCATGCCGCGCGTCTCGGGCCGCGCGCGGTCGGCGAGCGGCAGGCCGACGCGCACGTCCGCGCCGTCGCCGTAGCGGGCCAGCGTCAGGGCGAACCCCGCGAGGGCGGCCATGAACGGCGTCGCGCCCTCGCGGCGGGCGAGGCTCCGCAGGGCCTCGCTCACTTCGGGCGGGATCCGGAACGCGTGGATCCCGCCTGAAGCGGCGCGCTCCGCGCGGCGGGGCCGGTCGAGGGGCAGCGGCGTCTCGGCCGGGGACGCGCCCAGTTCCGAGCGCCAGTACGCGGCCTGGCGCTCGGCCTCCCCGGCCTCGAGCCGGCCGTGCTGCCAGAGGGCGTAATCCGCGTACTGCACGGCCAGCGGCGGCAGCCCGTCGGCCACCGCCTCCCGCGACCGGGCCGCGTACAGGGCGTCGAGGTCGCGCAGCAGCAGGGGGATCGACTGCCCGTCGGCGGCGATGTGGTGCAGGCCGAGCAGGATCCGGTCGGTGCCGTCCCCGAGGCGGTGCAGCTCGACGCGGAGCAGGGGGCCGGCCTCCAGATCGAACGGCGTGCGGGCCAGGGCCTCCGCGAGGGCGTCGCTGCCGGCGGCGTCGAGCCCCTCGCGGACCCGGATCGGGACAGGCGCGGCCGGGTGGACGCGCTGGCACGGCTCGCCCTGCGGATCCAGCCCGAAGGTCGTGCGCAGGGGCTCGTGGCGCCGCACGAGGTCGTCGACGGCGGCCTGGAGCCGCGCCGGATCGAGGGTCCCGGCGATCTCGACGATGCCGGTCAGGTTGTAGGCCGGGCTCAGGGGCTCGCGTTGCCAGGTCAGCCACAGGCCGCGCTGCGCCGCCGAGAGCGGCAGCGCCGTCCTGTCGCCGTCCGCCGGGACGATCGGCAGGGTGGCGAAGTCGATCCCGTTATCGGCGAGCTTGGCGAGGAAGGCCCGGCGCTGCTCCGGCGCGAGCCGGGCGAAGCGTCGCGCGATCTGCGTGGCCTGAAGGGTCATGTCCGCGTCGCTCCTGCCGCCGTCTCGATCGCGTCGAGCCAGCTCTCCATGTCG
This sequence comes from Methylobacterium sp. 275MFSha3.1, assembly GCF_900108435.1. Lineage (NCBI taxonomy): Bacteria > Pseudomonadati > Pseudomonadota > Alphaproteobacteria > Hyphomicrobiales > Methylobacteriaceae > Methylobacterium > Methylobacterium sp. 275MFSha3.1. The sequence continues at coordinate 95,448 of NZ_FNWP01000025.1, forward strand.
GTGAGGTCGGCCGCCCCGGCCCCGCCGGTGCTGCCGTCCGCGTCGATCCGGGCGGCCAGATCCGCCAGCGTCGGGTGATCGAAGACCGCGCGCAGCGGCAGGCGCGGTCCCAGGCTCTCCTGGACGGCGGCGACGAGCTTCATGACGAGGATGGAATCGCCGCCGCGCTCGAAGAAGGTGTCGGAGCGGGCGACGGCGTCGGGGCCGGGCAGGCCGAGCACCGCGGCCCAGAGATCGGCGAGGCGCCGCTCGGTCGCCGTGCGCGGCGGGTCGGCGTCCGGGGCGGGCGCGTCCGCGTCGGGCTCGGGCAGGGCGCGGGCGTCGAGCTTGCCGCTCGTCGAGAGCGGCAGGGCGTCGAGCAGGACGATCGCGGCCGGCACCAGGGCGTCGGGCAGGTCGCGGGCCAGGGCGCGGCGCAGCTCCTGCGGGTCGGGGTGCGCGCCTAGCGCGGGCACCGCGTAGGCCACGAGCCGCGCCGGGCCGTCGGGTTTGCGGCGGGCGACGACGGCGGCCTGGGCGATGCCGGGTTGCGCGCGCAGGGCGGCGGCGACCTCGCCGGGCTCGACGCGCTGGCCGCGGATCTTGACCTGCTCGTCGGCGCGTCCGCGGTAGTCGAGGGCGCCGTCGGGGCGGCGGGCGGCACGGTCTCCGGTGCGGTAGAGGCGCGCGCCGGGCCTTCCGAACGGGTCGGGCACGAAGCGCTCGGCGGTCAGGCCGGGGCGTCCGAGATAGCCGCGGGCGAGGCCGGTGCCGCCGATGTAGAGCTCGCCCACCACCCCAACCGGCACCGGGTGCAGCGCGTCGTCGAGGACGTGGAGCTGCGTGTTGGCGATCGGGTGCCCGATCGGCACCCGCGGGGCGTCCGGCTCGGGCCCGCAGGTCCAGGCGCTGACGTCGATGGCCGCCTCCGTCGGCCCGTAGAGATTGGCCAGGTCGGCCCGGCTCTGGGCGCGGACGGCGGCCGCGAGGTCGGGGGCGAGCGCCTCGCCGCTGCACACGATGCGGGACAAGCTCGGGCAGGCGGCGAGCCGGCCGGACGCCAGGAACGCCTCCAGCAGGGCGGGCACGAAGTGCACGATCGTCACGGCGTCCCGCCGGATCAGGGCGGCCAGCGCGTCCGGGTCGCGGTGGGCCTGCGGCGGCGCCATGACGAGGCGTGCGCCGCTGACGAGGGGCAGGAGGATCTCCCAGACGGCGACGTCGAAGGAGACCGGGGTCTTGTGCAGGATCACGTCGGCGGGGCCGACCGCGAAATGGGCCCGCATCCAGGCGAGGCGGTTGGCGATGGCGGCGCGGGTGTTGGCGCAGCCCTTGGGCGTGCCGGTCGAGCCGGACGTGTAGATGAGGTAGGCCAGGGCGTCCGGGTGCGGCGCCGCGGCCGGCAGGGCGGGATCGTCCGCCGCCTCTGCCAGATCCGGGGTGAGGATCTGCAGGTCCGGAAGCTCCGCCGGCCCGGGCATCCGCGCGGCTAGGCCGGACTCGCTGACGAGGAGGTGCAGGGCCGCCTCGCGGGCGGTCGCGACGAGGCGCGGGCGCGGCAGCTCGGGGTTGAGGGGGAGGATGGCGGCGCCGGTCCTGAGGACGGCGAGCCAGGCGACGAGCAGCGCGCAGGACCGCTCCAGCCCGACGCCGACCAGAGTGTCGGGACCGGCCCCGGCGCGGGCGAGGCGGCGGGCCAGCGCGGAGGCCGCGCTGTCGAGGGCGCGGCGGGTGAGCGCGCCCTGCCCGTCGGTCACCGCGATCGCGTCCGGGTCGTGCGCGCGGTGGTCTGCGAAGGCGGCGAGGACGTCGCCGGCGCCGTCCGGATAGGCCCGGGCGGTCGCGTTCGCCGAGCCGATCACCGCCCGGTCGCTGTCGGGCAGCGGCGGCGGCAGCGCCCCGAGCGGGGTTGCCGGGTCGGCCTCCGCCAGGGCGGCGAGCTGGGCCACGAAGGCGGCGAGCAGCGCCTCGGCGTCCGCGTGTCCCAGGCGATCGGCGGCGTAGCTCAGGCGCAGGGCTAGCCGCGTCCCGTCGGGACCGGTCTCCGGGTGGACCACCAGGGTGACGGGGTAGTGCGTGGTCTCGGCGACGATGGCCGGGCCGAGACGCAAGGCGTGCGGGTCGGCAGCGTCGCCGTTCCCATCCCCGTCCCAGTTTCCGTCGCCGTCCCGTCCGTGGCGCGCGGCGGCGAGGGCTTGGTCGACGGGGTAGTTCTCGAACACCACGAGGCTGTCGAACAGGCCGCCCGTCCCTGTGCCCGTGCCCGTGCCCGCACCCGCGGGGCCGGCGAGGCGCTGGATGGCGGCCAGGGGCAGGTGGCCGTGCTCGCGCAGGCCGAGACCGGCCTCCTGCACGCCCGCCAGCCACGCGCCGAGCGTCCGGGCCGGGTCGAGGTCGACGACCACCGGCAGGGTGTTGATGAACAGCCCGAGCACGGTCTCGGCCCCGGGCAGGTCGGCCGGGCGCCCGGCCACGGTCGTGCCGAAGGCGACGCGCGCCTGCCCGGTGCGGGCGGCCACGAGCCGGGCCCAGGCGGCCTGGACGCAGGTGTTGAGGGTGAGGTGCGCGGCCCGGGCGCGGGCGAGCAGCCGCCCGGCGGTGGCCGGCGGCACCCGGTGCCGGACCTCGCCGTGATGCCGGACTTCGCCAAGATGCCGGACCTCGCCGTGCCCGGGCGGGCGCTGTCCGTCGCGGGCGCCGGGCGTGCCGGGCGTGCCGGTCGTGCCGGGCGGGTCGAAGGTGTCGGCGAGGCGGGTGGGGGCGTCGAGGCCGGCGAGGGCGTCCTGCCAGAAGCGCTCGGCGGCGGCCCGCGGCTGGCGGGCGAGCCAGGCGAGGTAGTCGGCGAAGCGTCCTGTGACGGGCTCGGGCTCCTCTCCGCGGTAGCGGGCGAGCACCTCGGCGACGAGGCGGGCGGTGCTCCATCCGTCGAGGATCAGGTGGTGGACGGTGAGCACGAGGTGGTGGCGGGCGGGTCCGGTGCGGACCAGGACGAGGCGCAGGAGCGGGGCCCGGGCGAGGTCGAAGGGCCGGGCGCGCTCCTCGTCGGCCAGGGCGGCGAGGCGGGCGGCGAGGCGCGCGGCGCGGGCATCCTCGTCCGGGGCGTCCTCGTGCGGCGCATCCTGGCTCGACGGCGCCCCTGTCCAGTCGAGGCGTGCGAGGGGCAGGGGCACGGGGTCGAGGACGGCCTGGAGGGGCGGGCCGTCGGCGGGGTCGAGGATGGCGGTGCGCAGGACGTCGTGGCGCTCGAGGGTGGCGCGGACGGCGCGGGCGAAGCGGTCGGGATCGAGGGGTTCGAGGTCGAGGCGGACCTGGTTGCGGTAGGCCGCGTCCCCGGGGGCGAGGCGGGCGTGGAAGAGCAGGCCCTCCTGCAGGGGGGTGAGCGGGTAGAGGTCGGCGAGGCTGTCGGGGTCGAGGGTACCGGCCGCGCGGGCGCCGGCCAGGAGGGCGTCGAGGCCGGGTTGGTCGAGGCGGGCGAGGGGCAGGTCGGCGGGGGTGGGCCGGCGCGGGGTGCCCGGGTCGGCGCAGTGGTCGACGAGGGCCTGGAGGGTGTGCCGGGTGTCGCGGGCGATGGCGGCGATGGCGGCGG
>NZ_FNWP01000035.1:0-39673 GCF_900108435.1 Methylobacterium sp. 275MFSha3.1
GGCCTCGCGCGGGCGGCGGTCGCGGAGGCCGACCGGACCGGCGCGCTGGTCCGGGACCTGAGCGAGGCCGTGGCGCGGATCGGCGACGTGGTCGGGCTGATCTCGACCATCGCGGGCCAGACCAACCTGCTGGCGCTCAACGCCACGATCGAGGCGGCCCGCGCGGGCGCCGCGGGCCGCGGCTTCGCGGTGGTGGCCACCGAGGTGAAGGCGCTGGCCGAGCAGACCGCCAAGGCGACCGAGGAGATCGCGGGCCAGATCGGGCGGGTGCAGGCCTCGACCGGGCAGGCCGTCGCGGCGATCGGGACGATCACGGCCCGGATCCGCGACATCGACGGCGTGGCGACCACGATCGCGGCGGCGGTGGAGCAGCAGGGCGCGGCGACCCACGAGATCGTCCGCAACGTCGGTCAGGCCGCGGCCGGCACCGGCGAGGTGACCCGCAGCATCGTCAGCGTCGCTGGGGCCGTCGAGAAGACCGGTCAGGCCGCCGGGCAGGTTCTGGCCGAGGCGTCGCGGCTCTCGGAGCAGTCCGAGCACCTGAACGGCGAGGTGGCGCGGTTCCTCGATCGCGTCCGCGCGGCCTGAGACGGCACGCGGCGTTCAGGGGTGCGTCCGGGCCGATGGGCCCGGACGCCGCGTCGCAGAATCAGACCGCGCGGCCGCCACCCTCGGTCCGGCGCTTGGCCATGAACGCGTCGAACTGCTCGCGGTCCCGGGCGCGCTTCAGCTCCTCCACGAAGTCCGAGAAGGCGCGGCTCTCTTCCTCGAGGGCGCGGCGCTGCGCCTCGAGGCGGTCGAGCTCGGCCCGGCGGTACTCGTCGAAGGCGGCGTTCCCGCTGCCGCCGCGGTTCGCGGCCTCGAAGGCGCGGGCGAAGCGCGACGCGGGGCGCCCGCCCTCGAACCCCGACATCGTCCGGCGCGCGGCGTCCCGCATCTCGGCGAAGGCCGGGTAGCCCGCGAATTTCCAGGCCACGAGCGCGAGGCCGACCGGCCACCAGTAGATGAAGCCCACCACGATCGCGCCGATCTCCAGCGACCGACGCGGGAACGGGCCGGATCGGCAGAGCCTGCCGGTCGCCCAGGGAGAGGAGGATTGAGAGGTCACGGCTGTGCTCCGCTGTTCATGTGAACGCGGTTAACATGCGGGTCCGACGGGGGCCTTTCAAGGCCGCATACCGCCGCCGTCACGCTCGCCGGGGCGCCCCGCCCCGTGGACCAGGGCGAGGACTCCGGCTCGCAGCAGCTCGTACTTGTCGGGGAAGCCGGGGCCGCGCGGCAGATGGCCGGCGGCCGAGAGGGTGGCGAGGCCGTGCGCCAGCGCCCAGACCTCCAGGGCGATGAAGCGGGGCGCCACGCCCCCGAATCCGTCCGCGAAGGTCACCTGCAGCGCTTCCACCAGCAGGTCGAAGGGACTCGGCCGCGCCTCCGCACCGGGGGCGCCGGGCGGCGCGTCGGGATCGGCCCCGCCGGCGGGTGCCCCGCGGGTTTCGAAGATCGCCGCGTAGTAGGCCGGCTCCTCCTCGGCGAAGGCGAGATAGGTCTCACCCATCCGGGTGAACCGCTCCAGCGGCGTCCCGCGCGACGTCAGGGCCCGCGCCAGACGCGCGGCGAGCTCCGCGAAGCCGCGCCCGGCCAGCTCCTCCAGGAGTGCCTCGCGGCCGCGGAAATGGCGGTACAAGGCGGCCGGCGTCACGCCGACGAGCCGCGCCGCGTCGACCAGGGTGAAGCCGCCGATCCCGCGCTCGGCGATGAACCGGCGCGCGGCCTCCAGCAGGGCCTCCTTCAGGTTGCCGTGATGGTAGCTCCGCCGGTCGTCCGGCCCGTCCCGCCAGGGTCGCAAGATCTCACATCCTTCGCGCGCCTATTACACCACACCGGACCTCTACGCCCCTGTCGAGTCCGAAGACCAACGCAGTCGGTTTTTCCGAGGTCGGCCTCTACATGACCGGTGAACACGACGGTTGTTTCAGGCGCATGGGGCGACGCTTGACCGCTCCCAGGAAAATGTAACAGTGTTACACAACCGCAACGGGGCTTCCACGGCAGGACAACGAGCATCGCGCATGGCTTTCGTGAGCCTCAAGGCGTGGCGGGCCCGCTCGGCGGAGCGCGCCGCGATCGCGGCGCGCCTGAAGCAGGATCTGCGGACGGCCCTCGGCCTCGGCGAGGCCGACACGCTGGCGGTCAACGAGATCGCCTGCGCCGATCCGGGCTGCCCCGACATGGAGACGATCGTGCTGGTGATGCGCGCCGGCGCCCCCACGCGCGCCCTGAAGATCCGGCGCCCGATCGACGCGGTGGATCCCGACGACATCGCGGCGCTCGTGGCGGAGGACCGGTCGTCCGACGCGCCGCCGTCCGGCGTCTCGACAATGTGATCCGGCGCGGGGGCTTTCCGTCTTTGGGTCGCACAGGTCACAGGGACGGGGCCGGGCGCGCGACGTAGCATCCCGCCACCAGCAGCCCCCCGCGCCGACGGGGTCGCGGGAGGATCGCACGCCATGAAGAGCCGCCGTCACGTCCTCGCGCTCGTCGGCCTCGCCCTCGCCGGCCCGGCCCTGCTCGGGGTCCCGACCGCTGCCCTGGCGGGCGAGACCCGGCCGTTCTCGGACGCGGCCTTCGAGGCCGCGCAGAAGGGTGGGAAGCCGGTGCTGATCGCGGTCAGTGCCCCGTGGTGCCCGATCTGCCGGACGCAGAAACCGATCCTCGCGAAACTCGCGGCCGAGCCGCGTTTCAAGGATCTCCAGATCTTCGACATCGACTTCGACAGCCAGAAGGAGCTGCTGCGCCGCCTGAACGTGCGGATGCAGAGCACGCTGATCGCCTACAAGGGCGCGACCGAGGTCGGCCGCTCGGTCGGCGAGACCCAGCCGGAATGGATCGAGGGCCTCGTCGAGAAGACCCTCTGACCGGCGGCGCGTCGTCAGGTCTCCCCGGTCCGCTCCCGTTCAGGGAAGCTCCGGCATAAGCCCGATCCGGACCCGCACGACGGGTCCGGCGGAGATGATCACCGGTGTCGAGCCCCCCTTTGTCAGACGTCCCGGGTCCCGATGCGATCGTGGCGGTGCCCGTGCGTAACGAGGAGGAGCGGATCACCGCGTGCCTGAGGGCGATCGACGCCCAGGAGGGTGCTGAATCGGGGCGCGTCGGGCTCGTGCTGTTCTTGAACAACTGCACGGACGGCACCGAGGCCCTCGTCACCGCGCTGGTGCCGACGCTGTCGATCCCGGTCCGGGTGTCCGTCGAGAATTTTTCCGGCGCCCATGCCGGATGGGCCCGGCGCCGGGCCATGGACGCCGCCGCCGCCTGGCTGGGTGATGCGGGGAATGCGGGGATCATCCTGTCGACCGACGCCGACAGCCGGGTCCCGCCCAACTGGGTGGCGCGCAATCGCGCGGCGATCGAGGCCGGGGCCGACGCTGTGGCCGGCCGGGTCGAGCTCGACGCGGCGGAGGCGGCGCTGCTGCCGCCCTCGCTCCCCGCCCGCGGCCGGCTGGAGGACACCTACGACGCCCTGATCACCGAGGCCGAGGCGCGGATCGATCCCGATCCGAACGACCCCTGGCCCTGCCACCGGACCGCGATCGGCGCGACCCTCGCGGTGACCCGCAGCGCGTACCTCGCCGTCGGCGGCATGCCCGAGATCCCGCTCGGCGAGGACGGCGCCTTCATCGCCCGGCTGCTGGAACACGGGCTGCGGGTCCGGCACGCCACCGACGTCTGCGTGACCATCTCGGCCCGCCTCGCCGGGCGCGCGCCGGGCGGCGTGGCGGACACGATCCGCTCCCGCTGCGAGGAGCCCGACGCGCTCTGCGATGCTAGGATGGAGACCTTCCCGCGCGCCGTGCGGCGCTACCTCTGGCGGCGGCGATTCCGCCAGATGCACGGGCGCGGGGCGCTCGCGCGGAGCGACGGCTGGGCGCGGGCGATCGGCATCGTTCCGCCGGAGGCGCGGCGCATCGCGTCCCTCCCGCTGGGTCAGGCCATCGCGGAGGCGGAGCGCGCCAGCCCGCGCCTCGCCTACCGCCCGATCGGCCCGCGCCAGCTGCCCGGGCAGATCCGGATCGCGCGGGTCGGCGTCGTCGCGATCCGCCTCGGCCTGGGGCTCATCGGCGTGGCGCAGCGGCTCGCGGGCGCGGTCGCGCCCGGGCGGACGGTCTCCGACCCGCGCGGCAGCCGCATCTGACTCCGTCAGGGGCGGCGTTCCAGCACGTCCCGAGGCGCCACGCCGAACCGGCGGCGGAAGGCGCGGCTGAAGGTGGCCGCGTCGGTGAAGCCGCAGCTCGTCATCACCGACCCGATCCGCGTGCCGCCGCGGAGCCGCCTGTAGGCCCGGTCGAGCCGGGCGTCGCGGATCTTCGCCGCCACGCCCTCGTCGCCGGTGAAAGCCGCGTAGAGGCGGCTTCGCGAGACCCGCAGAGCCGTCGGCAGCGATTCCGGCCCGAAGGCGGGATCGTGCAGTCGGCGCTCGATATGGGCGAGGGCCAGGGCCCGCACGGCGTCCCCGGACAGCTCGTCGCCGGCCGTCTCGCCTTGGCGGTCGGCCAGGGCGCGCAGCAGGTGCAGGACGCCCTCGAGGGCGATGCCGGCTTCCGCCTCCGACATACCGCCGACCGTCTCGGAGAACGACCGCAGATAGGTCGCGAACAGGCCGCTGAGCGGCGTCGCGCGGAGACCGCGCCCGGCGAAGGCGTGCACGCTGCCGACCTGGCTCACGAAGGCGGCGCGCGGCACCTGGAGGCGGATCTCCTCGTAGGAATCGCGGCTGCCGATCGCGAAGGGCTGGTCCATGGCATGGACTGCGATGTCGCCGGCGCCCAGCACGGCGCCGCTGTTGCCCTGCTCGATGTAGCCGCTGCCCTGGACGAGGAGCACGATCGCGATGTCGTCGCGCCCGTCCCGGCGCACGTGCTGCGTCGTGCGCTCGACCCCGATCGGTTTGCTCAGGGTGTGCAGGATCGCGCCGTGACGGGTGATCGCGAGCCGGCGGCCCGCCGCAAACGGGATGTCGGGTGCCAGCGGCGTCGCGTCGACGCGCGCCAGTGCCGTGCTGCGCCAGTAGTCGAAGGCGCGCTTCTGATCGACCGAGTCGGTCGTCTCGACGACGATGGGAACGGTTTCGCGAACACTCAAGGCACGGCGATCCCATGCGCCGACGTCGGCCGACGCTCACGCCCGCAACGGGAACGCCGTCGAGAAGGTTGCCGATCCGCGGGAGAGGCGTGACCTGAGCTAATGACCGGCGCGGACCCGCCTCACCGATCCGCCGCCGCCACCCGAGGGTCGGAGCGGGTCGCGGACGCGTCGGCGAAACGCAGCACCACCGCGCGCCCAGCGGCCGGCGGCGACGGCAGGCTCGCGCGGAATCGCGCGGTCTCGGTCGCGGCGAGGATCGTCCGCGGCGGCGCGACCGTGAAGGTCTTGATCGTCCGACCGCCGGCGTCGCGGATCTCGACGCTCAGCGGCGCGACGGGCGCGTCCGAGCGCGCGACGCCGACGAGGTCGCCCTCGACGACGAGTTCCGCGGGACTGTCGTCCTCGGCCGGGTTGTTGAAGGCGACGACGTCGCGGATCTCGATCCCGCGCACGTTCACCGGCAGGCCGATGCGCGCGAACAGGGAGGCGGTCTGCGGGACGGCCCGGACCACGCTGGTCCGGGCGAGGCAGACCAGCGGGATCGCCGCCAGGAGCGTCAGGCCGAGAGCCAGAGACGGTGTCAGACCCGGGATCGCGCGGCGCGCCTTCCCGGCGGACTTGCGCTTGGCGGACCGTCGGGATTCGGGCGCCGGAACGTCGGTGGCATTCCGCACCGAGGCGGTCGCCTCCTCCCAGGCCGCGTCCGCGAGGGGATCGGTCTCAGCCTGCGCGGCGAGCTCCGCCTCGTGGCCGGCGAGGACGTCGGCGGGCGAGATGAACCACGTCTCGCGGCAGGCGGCACAGCGGACCGAACGGCCCTCCATGCCGACCTTGCTGGCGTCGATGCGATATTCGCTCGCGCAGCTCGGGCAGGCGATCAGCATCCGCGCCATACTCGCATCGATCGGCCGCGACCGGGCCGGACAGTGAATTGCTTGAAGAAGTGTGCCCGAACAGGGTTAAGGGGCCGTGAAATCCCCGAGGCCTTGAAAACGCCCGCCGCTCCGGCGATTCCCGAGGGACGGACAGACGAGATACGGCACGGCTTTGAACCTACAGGCGAGCATGAAGAGCCTGCTGCCCGGCGCGGAGCGGCCGGTGGTGCAGTTCGAGAATGTCGGCATGCGCTACGGCCTCGGGCCGGAGGTGCTGTCCGACGTGAGCTTCCGCATCGCGCCGCGCTCCTTCCAGTTCCTGACCGGCCCGTCCGGCGCCGGGAAGACGACGCTGCTGCGCCTGATCCTTCTGTCGGTGCGGCCGACCCGCGGGCTTGTCTCGATCTTCGGCGAGGAGGTGAGCGACATCTCCGCGAAGGCGCTGACCGGGCTCCGGCGCCGGATGGGCGTGGTGTTCCAGGATTTCCGGCTCCTCGACCACCTGACCACCTACGAGAACGTCGCCCTGCCCCTGCGCGTCCAGGGCCGGGCCGAGGCCAGCTACCGGGCCGAGGTGGTGGAGCTGCTGCGCTGGGTCGGCCTCGGCGAGCGCATGCACGCCCTGCCCCCGCTGCTCTCGGGCGGCGAGAAGCAGCGCGCGGCCATCGCCCGCGCGCTGATCGCGCGGCCCGACCTGCTGCTCGCGGACGAGCCGACCGGCAACGTCGATCCGGGCCTCGGGCGGCGGCTGCTGCGCCTGTTCCTGGAGCTGAACAAGCTCGGGACCTCGGTCATCATCGCCACCCACGATTTCGGCATCATGGACGCCGTCGATGCCCGCCGGATGGTCCTGGGCGAAGGCCGGCTGCGGATCGAGGAATGAGCACTCAGGCGATGCCGCGGACGAAGGCCGGTGGACCGGCCGTGCCGCCCGACCCGTCGATGCCGGCCAACCTGCGCCGCAACGCGCCGCTGGTGCCCACCGACACGGCGGCGGGGCGCTCCCTCGCGGCGGTCATCGCGATCCTCACCTTCCTCGCCGGCCTCTGCGCGGGCGCGGCCGAGATGGTCGCGACGAACGCCGCCCAGTGGCAGGGCGACGTGGCGCGGGAGGTCACGATCCAGGTCCGGCCCGGTCCCGGCCGCGACGTCGACGCCGACGTCGCCCGCGCCGACAGCATCGCCAAGGCCGAACCCGGGATCGCGGAGACAAGGGTGTTCAGCAAGGCCGAGGCGGAGCGCCTGCTCGAGCCGTGGCTCGGGACCGGGCTCGACCTGTCCGACCTGCCGGTGCCCCGGCTCATCGCCCTCAAGCTCTCCAGCAGCCAGGCGGCCGACCTGAAGCGGCTGCGATCACGCCTCGTCGAGGCGCTGCCGGGCGTCGCCAGCCTCGACGACCACGCGCTCTGGCTGCAGCGGCTCTCGACCGCCGCCAACGCCTTCGTGGGGATCGGGATCGGGCTCGTGCTGCTCGTCCTGATCGCCACCGGCCTCGCAGTGACCTTCGCGACACGCGGCGCCATGGCGAGCAACCGCGAGGTGGTGGAAGTGCTGCATTTCGTCGGCGCCGACGACGACTACATCGCCCGCGCGTTCCAACGGCGGTTCTTCGGCCTGGGCCTGCGCGGCGGCGCGATCGGCGCCGGTCTGGCCCTCGTGGCCTTCGTGATCGCCGGGCTCCTCGCCCGGGCCGCGCGCTCCGGACCGGCCGGTCAGGAGGTCGAGGCGCTGTTCGGCGCGTTCCATATCGGCCTGCGTGGCTACGCCAGCGTGATCCTGATCGGCGTGATCGCATCCCTCGTCACGGGCGTCGTCTCGCGCGTGACCGTGCGGCGCTTCCTGGCCTGATCCCTGCTGCGTCACGAAGACGTGGAAATAGGGGGTCTTCCGAGCGCGTTTACCATCTGGAAACTTTATCGTTGCGGTGTGGAAACAGCCGACCGCGCCGGCCTCCGAGCCGCCGCAATCGGCGCCGATTCTCCGGAGGATGACCACGCGTATGCTGCGCGCATCGGATCCGCCCTCGACCGACGCCGTCGGCTGGGCCTGGCACGAGTGGGGTCTCCCGCGCCGCGCCGCCGCGCGCCCGCGCGACCGGCGGCGGATCGCGCTCTGGACCTGCGGCCTCGCCGCCGGGCTCGGGATGCTGGCCCTGTTCGCGGGCTTTCTCGTGTTCGTCGGCGCGCTCGCCCGCCAGGAGCGGACGCCGACCGACCGGGCCGACGGGATCGTCGCGCTGACCGGCGGTGCCCAGCGGATCGGCGACGCGATCGACCTGCTCGCGGGCGGCTACGGGCGGCGCCTGCTCATCACCGGGGTCAACGAGCGGACCAGCCGCGACGAGATCGCCCGGCTGAACCCGACCCAGCGCGCCCTGATCGCCTGCTGCGTGGATCTCGACTACCGGGCGCGCAACACGATCGGGAACGCCATCGAGACGCGCCGCTGGATGCGCGCGCACCGGTTCAGCACCGTGGCGGTCGTGACCTCGAACTACCACATGCCGCGGACGCTGGTCGAACTCGACCACGCCCTCCAAGACAGCGACCGCGTCCTGCCGCATCCGGTCGTGAGCGAGGCCTTCGATGCCGATCGCTGGTGGCAGAACCCGCCGGCCGCGCGCCTACTGGCCTCCGAATACATGAAGTTCCTGGTCAGCTGGGTCCGCACGCGCTTCGAGGCCGATCCCGAACGCTCCCGCGCGGCGATCCTGATCGGGCGCGGCAAGCCGGTGAAGATGGTGGCCGAGCCGCTCATGCTCCGCGGCGTGGATTGAGGGCGCGGCGCGCGCCACGCCCGCCCCTACAGCCCCTTGCAGCGGGCCTTGATCGCGGCCGAGAACTCGCGGTCCGACCCCTGGACCTGGGCGAGGCGCTCGCCGCGCTCCGAACCGGACAGGCAGCGGCCGTAGACGCTCGCCACGCGGCGCATCGTCTCCACGTGGCGCCGCCAGACGCGGCAGTTCTTGGCGTCGTCCCCGTCCGCCTGCTCGAGCTGCTCGAGGGCCTGGCGCTGCATCGACTGCGCCACCAGGACGTCGCGCGCGCAGGTGGTCTCGCCCTGGGCGGCGGCGCCGGAGATGCCGGCCGCGAGGGTCAGGGCGGCGGCCGTTCGGAAGCTCTGGATCATCACGCGGCCTGCGGTGCCGTCGAGCGCGTCAGGAGCGCGTAGAGCGCGCCGGCGTCCCGGGCGGCGCGGATATGCGCGAGCATGCCCGGCTCGCGCAGGATGCGGGCGACCTGCGCCAGGGCCTTCAGGTGATCGGCGCCGGCGCCCTCGGGCGCGAGCAGCAGGAAGGCGATGTCTACGGGCTGCCCGTCGAGCGCCTCGAAGTCCACCGGCCGGTCGAAGCGCGCGAACAGCCCGAAGAGACGGTCGAGACCGGGCAGCTTGCCGTGCGGGATCGCCACGCCGTCGCCGATGCCGGTCGACCCGAGCCGCTCGCGCTGGAGCAGCGTGTCGAAGACGGGGCGCTCACCGAGGGCGGGCAGGCGCCGCGCCGCCTGCGCGGCGAGGTCCTGCAGCACCTGCTTCTTGGCGCGGGCGCGCAGGGCCGGCACGACCGAGTCGGGGTCGAGGAATTCCAGAACTGGCATCGAACGACCGTTGCCCCGTCGCCCGTTCGCGAGGAAGCGGGCCTCGTCGCAGGGGCATCGACGGCCGTTCCGGCCGCGCCCCCACCAGATTCAATAAGCGGGGAAACCAGCCGGTTCCGGCTCCGTTCCTCCCGACCCGCGGCGTCACTCGGTGGCGTTCGGCGGGTCCACCCAGCCGATCGCTCCGTCGCTCCGCCGATATACGACGTTGACGCGGCCGGTGCCAGCGTGGACGAACACAACCACTGGGGATCCCGTCATGTCGAGGGCCGTCACCGCTTCGCCGATGGTGCGGCGCTGGAGAGTCTTGGTGCTCTCGGCGACGATCGGCGGGTGGGCGTCGCCCTCGGCGGCGTCGTCCTCCTCCACCTCCGGGGCGGCGAACACCGCGTAGGCGGCCTCGACCGCCGCGTCGTCGCCCGGGCCCGTCGCGTGCTGCTTCAGCTTGTGCTTGTAGCGCCGCAGACGAGTCTCCAGGCGCTCCGCGGTCTGCTCGAAGCTCGACCGCGCGTCGTGCGCGAAGCCGTTGGCCTCGATCGTCAGGCCGGAGACGAGGTGCAGGACGCAATCCGTCCGGAAGGCTGTGCCGTCGCGCCGGAGCGTGACGTGGCCGTTGCAGGAATCGTGCATGTGCGAGTCGAGATACTTCGCCTGGATCGCCGACATCCGTTCCTCGACGCGGCCGCGCAGACTCTCGCCGAGATCCACGCCGTGGCCAGTCACTCGCAACGATCCCATGCTGCCTCCCCCGTTCCGATGCAGTCGGCCGAATTAGAGAGCCGGCTCGGGTTAAGTCAACGGAGCCCCTTGCGGTTCAAGCGCTTGCTTAACGCTGGGTTCAGCCGGCCTGTCCGTATACACGGGGCCTCCGGCACCTTGCCTTGCGACGTGAGACGACCGCCTGCATGATGATCGACCCCGGATTCTCCGCCACCGCGACACGCCGCGCCGTCCTGGGGGGCGCGCTCGGCGCTGCCGCGGGCCTGCTCCCGGCAGCCGCGCGGGCGGCCGACCCGGAGAAGGCCCCGGCCCTGCCCGGGGCCGGCGAGGCATTCGCGGCGGGCACGCTGACCGACCTCGCCCGCGCCCGGGCCGCCGCCCCCTACGCCGCCCCGAAGACCGGCGACGTGCCGACGGTTCTCAAGAACCTCTCCCGCGAGGCCTACGAGGCGATCCGTCCCGCGGAGGGCCGCGCGGTCTGGGCCGACCGGAATGCCGGCTACGTCCTGGAGCCGCTGCTGCGCGGCTCGATCTTCGAGACGCCGGTGTCGCTGTTCGTCGTGGAGAACGGCGTGGTGCAGCCGGTCGGGTACGACAAGTCCGCCATCGCGGCGCCGGGCCTCGACCTGCCCGACCTGACCGCCGACACCGCCTTCTCGGGCTTCCGCCTGCGCGCCCGGTTCGACGGTGCCGACGGGCTGTCGAACTTCGCCCTGTTCCAGGGCGCCTCGTTCTTCCGCCTCGTCGCCGAGGGCCAGGATTTCGGCATCAACGCCCGGGCGCTCGCCCTGCGGCCGGCGGATTCCCGCGGCGAGGAATTCCCGCTGTTCCGGGCCCTGTTCGTCGAGGCGCCGCGGGCGGGCCAGCCGGTCATCGTCCACGCCCTCGCGGAATCGGAATCGGCGACCGCGGCCTTCAAGATCACGCTGACGCCGGGCCGCGACGTCTCCACGGCGCAGATCGACGGGACGGTCTTCGCCCGCGCCGAACTCGACCATATCGGTCTCGGCGGCATGCAGGGCAGCTACCTGTTCGGGCCCCTCGACCGGAACCGCGTGGACGACCTGCGCGCCGCGGCCTTCTCGGTGGAGGGCCTGGCGATCCACAACGGCTACGGCGAACCGATCTGGCGCCCGGTTCACAATCCCGAGGCGCTGCAGGTCTCGGCCTTCGTGGATCGCGGGCCCAAGGGCTTCGGCCTCATGCAGCGCGCCCGCGCCTACGACGATTTCGAGGACGACCGGCGCCACTGGGAGCAGCGACCGTCCCTCTGGCTGGAGCCCCTCGACGACTGGAACGAGGGCGCGGTCACGCTGCTGGAGATCCCGAGCGATTCCGAGCTCAACGAGAACGTCTTCGCCTACTGGCGGCCCAAGGCAAAGCTCGCGAAGGGCGCGGAGATGCGCTTCCAGTGCCGGCAGCACTGGTCCAAGGGCTGGCCGGACCCGCTTCCGCCGGAGATCGCCCGGGTGCGCGACAGCCGCTGCGGCCACGGCAGCACGGGGAACCGCCGGCTCTTCGCCGTCGATTTCGAGGGCGACGCGCTGTTCCAGCCCGGCGACATCGACGTCGACCTCGGCGCCTCGGCCGGGACGATCACGCGCCAGGAACGGTTTCGGTACCCCGATCGTAAGACGCTGCGGATCCTGTTCGAGCTCGATCCGGGGAGCGAGCGCGCGAGCGAGCTGCGTCTCGCGCTCCGGCGCGGCCAGGCCCGGGCCAGCGAGACCTGGCTGTTTCGCTGGACACCCTGAACCCCGACCCGATTGCTGAGGAACGGCCTCCCCCGTGCGACTGGACGAGACCATGATGTTGCCGCCAGCGACGGACGCCGGTTCCGGGCGCGAGACCGTGACCGACGGCGGCCGTTATCTGCCGCCCGAGGCTCCCCTGTCGATGCCCGTCCAGGATCTGGCGCGCTGGGATCCGGGGCTCGGTCACCGGCCGGAGCGCCGGGTCCGGACGCCCTGGCCTGAGCGGATCCTGGTGTTCGGCGGCGCCCTGGCGCTCACGGCCTTCGGCGGCTGGCAGATGGTCGAGACCGTGTCGGTCTCCGGCAGCCCGACCGCCCTCCAGCTCGTGCTGGTCGTCCTGTTCTGCCTGACCTTCTCGTGGATCGCCCTGGCCTTCACCAGCGCGGTGCTCGGCTTCGCGACGCTGCTGCGCCGGCCCCGGCCGACGCCGAACCCGGCCGCGCTGCGCACGCGGACCGCGGTCCTGATGCCCGTCTACAACGAGGCGACGGCCCGCACCTTCGCGGGCATCGAGGCCATGCGCGAGGCGGTCGAGGCGACCGGGCTGGGCGATCATTTCGACTGGTTCGTCCTGTCGGACTCCACCCAGCCCGATGCCTGGATCGCCGAGGAGCGGGCCTATCTCGACCTGCGCGGCCGGCTCGGCCCCGAGGCCCGGCTCTACTACCGGCACCGGCCGAAGAACCATCACCGCAAGGCCGGGAACATCGGCGATTTCGTCACCCGCTGGGGCGGGCGCTACGACCACATGCTCGTGCTGGACGCCGACAGCCTGATGAGCGGATCTGCCGTCGTGGCGCTCGCGGCCGCCCTGGAGACGGACCCGGACGCCGGGATCATCCAGACGCTGCCGCTGATCATCAACCGCAACACCCTGTTCGCCCGGCTCCAGCAATTCGCGGCCCGGATCTACGGCCCGGTGATCGCCGCCGGCCTCGCCGCGTGGTCGGGCCGGGACGGCAACTACTGGGGTCACAACGCGATCATCCGGACCCGCGCCTTCGCGGATTCCTGCGGCCTTCCGGACCTGCCCGGGAAACCGCCTTTCGGCGGACACATCCTGTCCCACGACTTCGTCGAGGCGGCCCTGATCCGCCGGGCGGGCTGGGCGGTGTACATGCTCCATCGCCTGCCGGGCTCGTACGAGGAGAGCCCGCCCTCGCTGATCGACGTGGCGGTGCGCGACCGGCGCTGGGCGCAGGGCAATCTCCAGCACGCGCGGGTGATCGGCGCCGCCGGGCTGCATCCCGCGACGCGGCAGCACTTCGCCACCGGCATCGCCGGCTACCTAGCCTCACCGCTGTGGCTGCTCCAGCTGGTGGTCGGCATCCTGCTGGTTCTCCAGACGGCGACGGAGCGGCCGGACTATTTCGGCGGCGCCGGCTTCTCGCCGGTCTTCCCGCGCTTCGATCCGGTCCGCGCGCTCCAGCTGTTCGGCCTGACCATGGCGGTGCTGCTGGCACCCAAGTTCCTCGGCCTGATCCTGGCGCTGCTGGACGGCCCGGTGCGGCGCGCCTGCGGCGGCGCCGGACGGCTCGTCCTGTCGAGCCTCGTCGAGATCCTGCTGTCCGCCCTGGTGGCGCCGGTGGCGATGGTGATCCAGTCGGGCTCCGTGATGGGCATCCTGCTCGGACGGGACACGGGATGGAACCCGCAGCGGCGGGACGACGGCTCGATCCCGCTGCGCGACATCGTCGTCCGCCATCGCTGGCACACCTTGCTGGGGCTGGTGGCGGGCGTCGCCGCCTTCGCGATCGCCACCTCGCTGTTCCTCTGGATGAGCCCGACGATCCTGGGTCTCGTTCTGGCGATCCCGATCTCCTGGGCGAGCGGCCAGCTCGGACTCGGCCTGGCGCTCAAGCGACGCCTGCTCCTCGCCACGCCGGAAGAGGTCGCGCCGCCCGAGATCGCGGTCCGGGCCGCCTCCCTCGCGGCCCGCAACGCTGAACTCGGATTCGACGACGCCGATTCCCTGGCGGCCCTCCACGGCGATCCCGAGCTCGCGCGCGCCCACACGCGGATGCTGCCCCTCGGACAGCGGCGGCCCCGGGGCGCGATCGATCCGGACCAGACCCTGGCCACCGCCAAGGTCTGCGAGGCCGAGACGGTGGCGGAGGCGCAGGCGTGGCTCTCGCCGAAGGAGCGGATGGCGCTCCTGCACGACCGGGCCCTGGTCGACCGTCTCGTCCGCCTCGACGCGCGCGAACGGTGATCGCGGTCCGTCTGCCCGCCGAGTGACGGGTCGCGGCGCGCGCCCGAGATCGCTCAGCGCCGCTCGCGAAGACGTGTCGGTGCGCCCCGATCGTGAGGTCCACCGAGGCCGCCCGACGGACCGAGCCGTGAGAAGTGATTAACCATTCCGGTCCTAGATTCGCGCATCGTCATTCGGATCCGGTCATGACCCTCCTGTTCGTGTTCCTGCTCCTGCCGCTCGCGGTGGCCATCGTCCTGGCCCGCGGCGAGCCGATCCGCACCATCAGCTGCCTCGGCGCGATGGGCGTTGGCTGCGTCATCGCCGCCACGAGTCTCGTGAGCCTCGTGCGCCACCGGATCCGGACGACCTGACACCGGACCGGAGCAAGCTACCGTCAGAGGAACCCGACCTGACGCGGGCCGCCGCCCAGGCTGCGCCCCGCACGGGAGACGAGCTGAGAGAAGGCCAGGGCTGCCGCCGTGGCCTGGGCGCGGGACGGGAAACTGCGTCGCGATTCGAGCACGGGCTCGTCAGTCTCGTTGACGAGAACCCAGGACCACAGCGACCGGCTACGCTCTCGTATCTCGAATTGCACGGGCGCCTCCCTGTCCGGGACATGCGGAGCGAAAGACTTGCATCCGCGGGTGACATCCGGATGACGTTGTTTCGCGACCGTCAAGGCGCACCGGCCGCCGCGATCTTCCACTGAAGACTAGTGTCTTCGTGGACGGAGCGCGGTGAGATCGATGGTTTAGCATCGTGCCAGTTATCCATCGAGATCTGACCCGAACAATCGGGTGCGAAATCCGTGCCAGGTTGAGCGGACAGCCGGCCAGCTATCCCCAGGAACTGCGCTGGTCCCGTGACGGCCGCCTCGGCATCCGCGCTGCAGACGCCGCGACGGGCCTGCGACGCGTGGACTTGACTGGATTGTCTGGATCTCGATGCTCTGACCCGTTGCGGGCGGGGTCGAGGGCATTCTGGCGGCAGCACCCGGTGGCGCTGCGAGGCGGATCGACGTGATGGCAGATCACAGCAGAGTCCCGAACGAACGGTCGCGCCGCCTTCTCGGCGATCTGGCCGAGACTCTCGGATGTTCGGTCGACGTCTTCTTCGATCCGGACCCGCAGGACGACCGTTCGATGACCGAAGAATTGCTGACCCTGTGGTTCTCGATCAAGGATCCCGATGCCCGGCACCGCATCCTGGATTGTGCCCGGGCCGTGAAGGCCGAGGCCGGGGCGGACGCGCAGCTGCGCCCCTGACCGGTGCCTTGTTTCCGACGGCTTGGCGCTCCACCCAGGCAGCCCGTCCGTCGCCGCGACTCCAGTCGGAGAACCCATGAAATCCGTGAACGCTCTGATCGCCGAGGAACTCGGTGTCGGGGAGGCGCAGGTCGCGGCCACCGTGGCGCTCCTCGACGGCGGCGCGACCGTGCCGTTCATCGCGCGCTACCGGAAGGAGAATACGGGCGGCCTCGACGACACGCAGCTGCGCAGGCTGGAGGAGCGCCTGTCCTACCTGCGCGATCTCAACGAGCGGCGCGCCGCGATCGTCGCGAGCATCACGGCCCAGGGAAAGATGTCCCTGCCCCTGGCGGCGGCCCTCGACGCCGCCGACACGAAGGCGCGGCTGGAGGACCTGTATCTGCCCTTCCGGCCCAAACGGCGCTCGAAGGCGCAATCCGCCCGCGAAGCCGGCCTCGAACCGCTGGCCCAGGCCCTGCTGAGCCGTCCCGACCGCGCGCCCGAAGCGGTCGCGACCGCTTACGTGTCGGACGCGCGGGGCGTGCCGGACACCGAGGCCGCGCTGGAGGGCGCCCGCGCCATCCTGATCGAGCGCTTCGGCGAGGATGCCGACCTCGTGGGGCGCCTGCGGGCGGATTACTGGCGGACCGGTCAGCTCGTCTCGCGGGTGCGCAAGGGCAAGGCGAACGAGGGGGCGAAGTTCTCGGACTACTTCGACTGGAGCGAGCGGCTGGAGCGCATGCCCTCGCACCGGATCCTGGCGATCTTCCGCGGTGAGCGGGAAGAGGTGCTCGACGTCGGCTTCGCCGCGGAGGGGGAGGAGTCGGCGCCGGGCCTTCCCGGGCCCTTCGAGACGGCGATCTGCCGCCGCTTCGAGATCGCGGCGCGGGGGCGTCCCGGCGATGCCTGGCTCCTCGACACGGTGCGCACGGCCTGGCGGACGAAGATCCGGGCCGGGATCAAGCAGGACCTGCGCGGCCGGCTGTTCGAGCGGGCCGAGGACGAGGCCGTGTCGGTCTTCGCCGGGAACCTCAAGGACCTGCTCCTCGCCGCCCCGGCGGGCGGGCGGGCGACGATGGGGCTCGATCCGGGCTACCGGAACGGCGTGAAGGTCGCGGTGGCGGATCGGACCGGGCGGGTCGTCGCGGTGGAGACGACCTACCCGCACGAGCCGCAGCGGCGCTGGCGGGAGGCCGTCGCGACGCTCGGCCGGCTCTGCCGGCTGCACGGCGTTGAGCTTCTCGCCGTCGGCAACGGCACCGCGTCCCGCGAGACCGAGCGCCTCGCCGCGGAGATCATCGCGGCGAACCCGGACCTGCCGCTGGCGAAGGTCGTGGTCTCCGAGGCCGGCGCCTCGATCTACTCGGCCTCCGAGATCGCCGCCAAGGAGTTGCCCGACCTCGACGTGTCCCATCGCGGCGCCGCGTCGATCGCCCGGCGCCTCCAGGATCCCCTGGCGGAACTGGTCAAGATCGACCCCAAGTCGATCGGCGTCGGGCAGTACCAGCACGACGTGAGCGAGGCGAAGCTGTCGCGGTCGCTCTCGGCGGTGGTGGAGGACGCGGTCAACGCGGTCGGGGTGGACGTCAACACCGCCTCCCCGGCCCTGCTGGCGCAGGTCTCCGGCCTCGGCGGCGCGATGGCGGCGCGGATCGTCGCCCACCGCGACGCCCAGGGCCCGTTCCGCACGCGGGCGGCGCTCAAGAAGGTCCCGGGGCTCGGCCCGAAGACCTTCGAGCTGGCCGCCGGCTTCCTCCGCATCCAGGGCGGTGACGACCCGCTCGACGGGTCGGGCGTCCACCCGGAAGCCTATCCGGTAGTCCGCCGCATCCTCCAGGCGACGAAGAGCGACATCCACGTCCTGCTCGGCAACGCCGCCCTCCTCGGCCGCCTCGCGCCGGAGCCCTTCGTCGATGCGCGCTTCGGCCTGCCGACCGTGCGCGACATCATCGCCGAGCTCGAGAAGGCGGGGCGGGACCCGCGGCCGGAATTCAAGACGGCGCGCTTCCAGGAGGGCGTCGAGACGATCGGGGACCTGAAGCCCGGGATGCAGCTCGAGGGTGTCGTCACCAACGTCGCGGCCTTCGGGGCCTTCGTGGATATCGGCGTCCACCAGGACGGGCTCGTCCACATCTCGGCGATGGCCCGGCGGCGGATCGCGTCGCCCACCGAGGTCGTCCGGATCGGCGAGGTCGTCCGGGTGCTGGTCCTCAGCGTCGACGTCCCGCGCAAGCGCATCGCGCTGTCGCTGCGGCTCGACGATCCCGTCGAGCCGGGCCAGCAGACCCGGAGGACGGCCGAGCCGCGGCAGGACGCGCCGCGGAGCCGACCGAGTTCGGGTCTGGCGCCCGGCGGGGCGCTGGCCGACGCTCTCCGGCGCGCGGGCGCCGCGCCGCGGCGCGAGTGAGGCACGCCTGACGCGCGCGCACGGCCACCGCGTCGCGGCCGGGACTTCCGACGGTGAACCGAGAACATGGTTAGCGCTTCGTAAACCTCCGTGCGATCAGAGTGCGTTCGTCGTGCCGCGGAGCGCGATTCGAAACACCTGATCGCGGTTCCGGGATCGCTGCGGCGACCCCACGGCTCGGAGGCTCTGATGCAAGCGCACGTTGCGGGGATCGACAACCCGAACCCGATGATCGGCCCGGCCCGCCTGATCCGGGCGGCCTTCGAGGGCGCCGACATGGCCGCCCTGGCCGCCGAGATCCTCGCCGAAGGCGGCGACTCCGCCCTCGACGCCGGGACGGCGCTGGACATGGCGACGATCCTGCTGCTGAAGCACCGCTTCACCGAGGGGCTCGCGCTCCAGAGAGAGGTGCTGGACGGACAGCGGGTCTTCTCGCTGCGCTCGAACCCGGATCAGGCGCGGATCCGCGTCCTCGTCCTGGTCACGGCCGGCGATCTCATGGCCAACACGCCGATCGACTTCCTGCTGAACGACGGCGATTTCGGCCTCACCTACCTCTATCTCCGCCCCGGCGAGCCGATCCCGCACGACCTGCCGGCGCACGACGTCATCGTCACGGGCATCGCCTACGCGCGGACCGCCGAGCCGCTCCTGGAAGCCCTCGCGGCGGCGGCGGACCAGTGGACGCGGCCGATCGTCAATCACCCGCGCCACGTCCTCAAGACGTCCCGCCACGGGATCGCGGACGCGCTCCGCGGGGCGGATGGGATCCTGGCGCCGGAGGTCGTCCGCGTGAGCCGCTCCATCCTGAGCGCCGCGGCGTCCCGCAGAGCCGAGGGCCCGACCTACCCGCTCCTCGTGCGCCCTCTGGACACGCACGCCGGCAACGACCTCCAGAAGATCGACCGGGCGGAGGACCTGCATCTCTACCTCGCGCAGACGGAGGCCGAGGCGTTCTACGTCACGCAGTTCTGCGATTACCGCGGTCCCGACGGCCTCTATCGGAAATTGCGCATCGTACTGATCGACGGTGTGCCCTACCTCTGCCACATGGCCATCCGTGATCACTGGATGATCCACTACCTCAACGCCGGCATGCTGGAGGATCCGGTGAAGCGGCAGGTCGAGGCCGCCGCCATGGCCACGTTCGACACCGACTTCGCCGAGCGCCACCGCGCCGCGTTCGCCGAGATCCACCGCAGGATCGGCCTCGATTACCTGATCATCGACTGCGCCGAGAGCGCGGACGGCCGTCTGCTGGTCTTCGAGGCCGATACCGGGATGGTCGTCCACGACATGGATTCGGCGGAGCTGTTTCCCTACAAGGCTCCGCAGATGCGCCGGGTCTTCGCCGCGTTCCAGGACGCGCTGCGGGGGCGGGCTCGGGGGCGGACCGCCTAGGTCGGCCGCCTCGGAAAGGGGGGGGGCTGCGGGCGTCGGGTGCTCCACCCGGCGCCTTCACCAGGGGATGCGACCGAAGCGGTCGACCAGCCGCTGGTACTCGGCGTTGCTCTCGGCCTTGGAGGTGCCGCCCGAGCCGACATCCGA
Organism: Methylobacterium sp. 275MFSha3.1; assembly: GCF_900108435.1. Lineage (NCBI taxonomy): Bacteria > Pseudomonadati > Pseudomonadota > Alphaproteobacteria > Hyphomicrobiales > Methylobacteriaceae > Methylobacterium > Methylobacterium sp. 275MFSha3.1. Next base: position 19,481 of record NZ_FNWP01000035.1, read on the forward strand.
GGTCCCGGAGCCCGGATGCACGAGGCGGCACACCAGCGGCAGGACGAAGCCGTGCCGCACGAGCTGCACGTTGGGGCCGCCGTTGCGCAGGACGTTGGCGAGCCACGGGCGGACCTGGATCGCGTCCTGCAGCGTGACGGGCGCCGTCGCCTCGACGAGGTGGGCGCGGCGCAGGCCGGTCTCGGCGAGGCGGCCGAGCCACTCGTTGTCGTAGTGCCACTTCGCGGCCGGGCTGATCGCGCCGACCTGCGCGAAGGTGGTCCGCCGCATCAGCCAGCCCGACGGCGTCGCGAAGTCGTTGATCCGCACCACCTCGCCGGCCTCGTCGGTCTCGAGCTGCGTCGAGGAGACAAAATCGAAGCTCTCGAGGGCCCTCAGCGCGAAGCCCAGATAGGCGGGCAGCCAGTGATCGTCGTCCTCGAGGAAGCCGACGAGGTCCCAGCTGTCGTCGACGGCGGCGATGGCAGCGTTCAGCGCGGGGATCTGGCCCCTCTGCGGGCCGCGCGCGAAGGTGACCTGCGGGTGCGCGGCGAGCCGCGCCGGGATCTCGATCCCGGGGTCGATCCCGACGAAGAAGTGGATCGTCGCCGGCCGGTCGAGCTCCTGGGCGTTGGCGCTCGCGATCGCGTGCTCCAAAAAGTACTGGCCGGCCTTTCCGGCCAGGGTCGAGGGTTTGAGCCTCGACGGCGTGATGATCGCGATCCTCATTCCCACGCCTCACCGTGTCGGGCGTCGCGCGCCGCGGCGCGGAACGCTGTCAGAGCTTGAAGGATTGCTCGCCGATATGGCCGAGCTCCTTGCTGAGATACGGATCGCACCAGATCCGGAAGCCGGCGGCGCGTGCCCGGTCGCTGAAGTCGAAGTCCTCGCCGATGTTCACGCCGGCTTCCTCGTCGACGCGGAAGCGGAAATAGGGCTTCTTCAGCTTCTCGAAGACCGTGGACTTGATCAGCAGGAAGCCGGTCGGGATCCGGGACATCTCCAGCAGACCCTTCGGCGCGTCGGCCGGCTGCTCCGGGAGGATGTCGCCCAGGAAGTGGAACGGGGCGGTGCGGCGGGAATAGGTCGCGCCGATGATGTCGACCTGCCGCACGAGGAGCTTGAGGAGTGCGTCCTTCGGGAAGGTCATGTCGCTGTCGATGAACAGGACGTACTCCGCCCCGTACTTCTGCGCGTATTCGAGGCCGAGGTTGCGGGCATCGGCGACGATCGACGACTTCCCGACGACGATCGACATCGGCATCTCGCCGAGCGAGTGCATCATCGATCCGAGGCTCACGGCGAAGTCCGCGTGGACCATGGTCCCGCAGGGGATCGCGATCGCCACATGGGGCAACTTCGGCGACGCGGAAGGGGTCGCGGCGCCAACATCACCGGACGCTTGAGCGATCACATCTGAGCTCCCTGCAAGGTGCGCCCCGTACCCGCCGCGCCGACCGAACCGGATCGGCACCGGTCGGGCAGGCGCGACAGACTTGGTTTGCGTCACAGCTTATGGCTGCGGATGGTTAATAGATCTTGAACACGCTCCGCGATCCGTAAATACTTAGCGCCTGAAGGATCGATTCATTAACGATCACTTCGGACACACTGGGAGTCGGCAATTGATTTAACCCCCGCGAAACGTTTGGAGGACGATTACTGGCGTACCCGAGAAACGGGTGCATCAAATCAGAAAGATAAGACCTATGTCCTCGATCACCCTGTCGGCCGCCACGCGTCAGAACCTGCTCTCGCTGCAGGACACCGCCCAGCTGATGGCGACCACCCAGAACCGGCTCGCGACCGGCAAGACCGTCAACTCCGCCCTCGACAACCCGACCAACTTCTTCACCTCCCAGGCCCTCGACGGACGCTCCTCGAGCCTGAACTCCCTCCTCGACGGCATCTCCAACGGCATCCAGTCGATCCAGGCCGCCAACCAGGGCATCACCTCGATCCAGAAGCTCGTGGACCAAGCCAAGTCGATCGCCAACCAGGCGCTCTCGACCCAGCTCTCCACCACCGGCACCGCCGCCAACGCCTACAGCGCCAGCACCGCCTCCCAGACGGTGCTCATGACGATCAACGGCACCTCGGTCTCGGCCACGGTCGCCGCCTCCTCCAGCATCAGCGCCACCGTCGCGGCCCTGAACTCTGCGGTCAGCTCGGCCTCGACCTCGTCGAGCGGCTCGTTCGGCGCCGGCGCGATCTTCTCGGTCGACAGCACCGGCACCAAGATCGTCCTGAACGCCCAGGCGGACGTGGAATTTCAGAACTCCGGCAGCCAGACGGCGCTCGGCTTCACCGCCTCGGCCACCACCGCCTCGACCTACGGCACCGCCGCCAGCACCGTGGTGTCCAGCGACCTGTCGATCTCGGGCGTGACGCAGCGCGCCTCGCTGGCCAATCAGTACAACAACCTGCTCAACCAGATCACGCAGCTCGCCGGCGACGCCAGCTACAACGGCGTCAACCTCATTGCCGGCAAGGGCAATGACCTGAACATCAAGTTCAACGACACCGGCAGCTCGACCCTCAACGTCGCCTCGGTCGACGCCACGGCGAGCGGTCTCGGCCTGTCGTCGATCACCAGCTCGAACAACTCGTCGAGCCAGAACGGCCTCGGCAACTTCCTGCTGAACGCCGACGTCAACAAGACTCTGGCGACCCTGACCAGCGCCGGCAACTCGCTGACCTCCGCGGCGAGCTCCCTGGGCTCGAACCTGTCGGTGGTTCAGAACCGCCAGGACTTCTCCAAGCAGCTGATCAACGTGCTGCAGACGGGCTCGGCCAACCTGACCAACGCCGACCTGAACCAGGAGGCGGCGAACTCGCAGGCGCTGTCGACCCGCCAGTCGATGGGCATCTCGGCCCTGTCGCTGGCCAACTCAGCCCAGCAGGGCGTTCTCCAGCTCCTGCGGTAAGCGAAACGCACCGCGAAACGCCAGAGGCCGGCCGGGGCAACCCGGCCGGCCTCTCTCTATGTCCGCGCCCGCGATCGTGGAGCGCGGCATCCGAAGCCGACGTCGCGCCGGCAACCGCCCCGGCTCGACGGAGCGCCGCGCAGGATCGACGCGGCAGGGCGGCTCCGCGCCGGTGATCCGAAGCTCCCGCCGCCCGCCCTCTGGACAGGACGATCCAGAGCCCGTTGCGACCGCGGGGTTGCCAAGCTTAACCGTATCGGCCAGCCTGTCCGTAGTTACTGCGTACCGACCCGAGCTGAGCCGGAGTGCCGATGCGAGTGAACCACCAGCGCCGTCTCCTCAACAAGGCAGCGGAGGCACGGGATTACCAGATCACGATCCGTCAGAGGGCGGACGCGTCCTGGCCCGGCGACCACAGCCGACTGACGGCGCTCGAGAGCACCGGGCATCTCCGGCGGATCGACCCGCTCGAGGATCCGGGTGGTCCAGTGGCGGTCTGGCAGATCACCGCGGCCGGCCTCTCCCAGCTCCGGGCTCTCACGTCGGGAGCCGAGTGATGGCGTCCGTCAAGATCCGCGCGACCGACGACGGGACCTTCGTGGTCTACCGCAACGGCTCCGCCGTCGCGTCGGGATTGACCCGCGAGCAGGCCGAGCGCTGCGCGACGGTCCTGGGCTGGATCGCACAGGGGCGCTGACGGCGCGGCGGCTATTCGGCGGCCGTCCCGGGGACCGCGTCGCCGAGAGCCTCACGCCGCGCGCTGTTCAGGACGCGCTGACGCGCTCTCGGATCCTGTATCGCGTGCCAGAGGCGAAAGAGTTCGTGCGTCATGCCGAGGTCGACGGCCTCGGCATCCGGTCCGTAGAAGGCCTCGACCGGACAGCCAATGACGGCTGCGATCTCGCGCAGGCGCGCGACAGCTCGAACATCGATGGCCATTGGAGACAGAATTCCTACACGCCGGACGCGCAAGGGCTATCATTGCCCAACCCTGAGCAGCAAGGGATCGCCCTGTACCAGGCCTGATCCGATCGTATCAGTTTGAACACTTCTGGGCATGTGGTCGACACGCTGCGCGAGCGGATTGCAGCGCGTAACCTCACGAAGGCGTGAACAGTCTCCGCACAGACCGGCGCCACCGGCGTGCCGGCGCCCGCGATCTGGCCGGCCACGGCGCGGCTCGTCGTGTTGCGCGACCGGCAGACCGGAGCCGGGGGCACGAATTCGCGCCCCGACCTGTCCTCGCGGGCGCTGAACGGGCGATCGTCAAGCAATCGGCGGGACAGCTGCCACGGAATTAGCGGATGGAAGCTTCCCGTTAACGAAGCGTAAACCTTTGTGACGTGATCCTATGACGGTGGACGGGCACGGGATTCGGCCACGCAGATCGGGCGAGGCTCCGATGATCGTCTTGATAGCCGCAGCCATCGTCAGCGGTCTCGCGACAGCCACGATCCTGGCGCCTGTGAGCGCCCTCGCCGCGCTGATCATCGCACCCCTGGCAGCCAGCGCGTCGGCCATCCTCGCCTGCATCTTCATCGCCTGGCGCAACACGCGCGACGATGTCGGGCCGCCCGACCTCGAGACGCAGGCCGACGCGATGGTGGCGGCCCTCTGCGAGGTTGCCCAGCAGGGCAAGATCGTCCCGGTCGCCGCACCGGTCCGGGTCCGCGGCCACCGGTCGGCCTGATCCCGGAGCGCCGCGACCGGCGTATCGCCGGCCCGGGCCCGATCCCAGCGGCACCGGTCGCGGGCCCATCCTGCCCGGAATGAGGCCGTCCGTACCCCTCTCCGCCGTCCAACCTCTCCCCGAGCGCGGTCAGTCGGGCATCGCGCAGGACGGAAGAGACGCTGGCCGTCCTTCTGTTCGAGCAGTTGGGTCAGGGCATCCCGCGGACCCCTGCGGGAGAGGCGTTGTGCGACCATGTCGGGCGCGCCTCCGCCGAGCCGAACCGCGCCTTCGACCTCGTGGCGCTGCGGCTGGCGCGATTCCTGAGCGCCCATCCGGATTTCGGGGTGCGGCTCGCCGCCCGCATGGACTATGCCCGCCTCATCACCGACGCGTCCGACGCCGACAACGTCTCAGGACTGCCCCGCGGCGAAGGTCCGGTGCGGATGCCGCTGGGTTAGGAGACTGTCACGCTGCTCCGCGACCCGCTCGGGCGGCCCGCATCCGCGAGCCGGCCGACCTGCTGGCGCAGGTCCGCGCGCCGCTGAACGGCAGAGATTCCACAAGGACTGGAAAACGAAGTACGGCGACGGGGCGCGGTCGCATCGTGAGGATGCGTCGGGCAAACTGACCGGGACCGTTTTCCGCAGGATCGGATAACGGTATCGGAGAACGAAGGCGCGCCGAGACGCACCGCAAGACACACGCGAAGACGCATGTGGGGTCGATCCCGCCGCCGGCGGCATCGGGAGCGGCCCCGACGGAGGGGCGCCATGCAGATCGATGTTGCGGCCGTCGAGTCGACGGCGGGGATTGAATTTTCGGGACCGCCGCTGCGCACCCGGGGCTGGCTGCGCCGGGTGGATGCCGGGCTCGGCCACCTCGTGGAGATCCCGGCGGCACTGCTCGTCCTGGCCGAGATCGCGGTGCTGCTCAGCGGTGTGGTCAGCCGCTACGTGTTCCGCGATCCCATCATCTGGTCGGACGAGCTCGCCTCGATCCTGTTCCTGTGGCTCGCCATGCTCGGCGCCGTGGTCGCCTTCCGGCGCGCCGAGCACATGCGCATGACCGCTTTCGTGGCCATGAGCGGCCCGCGCCTGCGCGCCTTCCTGGAGACGGTCGCGCTGGTGGCCGGCCTGATCTTCGTCGCCCTGCTGCTGGAGCCGGCCTTCGAGTTCGCCAGCGAGGAGACCTTCGTGCAGACGCCGGCGCTGGAGCTGAACAACGCGTGGCGCGCCGCCGCCCTGCCGATCGGCCTCGGCCTCATGCTGATCGTGGCGCTGATCCGACTTCTGGAGACCGCCGACTGGAAACTGACCGTGGGGGCGCTGATCCTGGGGGGCGGTGTTGCCGCCGCGCTCCTGGCGCTGCAGCCGTGGCTCGCCAACCTCGGGAACCTCAACCTGCTGCTGTTCTTCGTCGTCGGTGTCGGCGCGCTGGTCTTCTCCGGCGTGCCGATCGCCTTCGCGTTCGGCCTGTCGACCTTCGCCTACATCACGCTGACCACCGACGCGCCCTCCATGGTGGTGGTCGGCCGCATGGACGAGGGCATGAGCCACCTCATCCTGCTCGCCGTGCCGCTGTTCGTGTTCCTCGGCCTGCTGATCGAGATGACCGGCATGGCCAAGGCCATGGTCGGCTTCCTGGCCTCGCTGCTCGGCCACGTCCGCGGCGGCCTGCACTACGTGCTGGTCGGCGCCATGTACCTCGTCTCGGGCATCTCCGGCTCCAAGGCCGCCGACATGGCCGCCGTGGCGCCCGTGCTGTTTCCCGAGATGAAGGCCCGCGGCGCCAAGGAGGGCGACCTCGTGGCCCTGCTCGCCACCACGGGCGCGCAGACCGAGACGATCCCGCCCTCGATCGTGCTGATCACCATCGGCTCGGTCACCGGCGTGTCGATCACCGCCCTGTTCACCGGCGGCCTGATGCCGGGCCTCGTGCTCGCCGCGACGCTCTGCGCGCTGGTCTGGTGGCGCTACCGCCGCGAGGACCTGAGCCACGTTACCCGACCGTCCGGCCGGGTCATCGGCCGCGCCTTCCTGGTGGCGATCCCGGCGCTGGCGCTGCCCTTCGTGATCCGCTTCGCCGTGGTCGAGGGCATCGCCACCGCCACCGAGGTCTCGACCATCGGCATCGTCTACGCGGCGCTGGCCGGCCTGCTGATCTACCGCCAGTTCGAGTGGCGGCGGCTCTACCCGATGCTGGTGACCACCGCGACCCTGTCGGGGGCGATCCTGCTGATCATCGGTGCGGCCACCGGGATGGCCTGGGCGCTCACGCAGTCGGGCTTCTCGCAGACGCTCGCCGAGGTGATGAAGAGCCTCCCGGGCGGCGCGCTCGGGTTCCTGTTCGTCTCGGCCTTCGCCTTCATCATCCTGGGCTCGGTGCTGGAGGGCATACCGGCGATCGTGCTGTTCGGGCCGCTGCTGTTCCCGATCGCCCGGGCGGTGGGCGTGCACGAGGTCCACTACGCCATGGTGGTGATCCTCGCGATGGGCATCGGCCTGTTCGCCCCGCCCTTCGGCGTCGGCTATTACGCCGCCTGCGCCATCAGCCGGATCCATCCCGATGCCGGGATGCGCCCGATCGTCGGCTACATCGTGGCCCTGCTGGTCGGGCTGCTCGCCATCATCCTCGTCCCCTGGTTCTCGATCGGCTTCCTCTGACGATCTCCACCGCGGGGACGCGCCGCGCGCGATCAGATCATGCCGGCGCCGCCGGTCCGCGCGATCCGCTCGCGCTGCTCGGCGTAGCGTTCGGCCGCGGCGCGCCGCACTGCCCCCTCGAGCCGGCTGACGAGATTCGCGAGGGTGGTCATCGTGCCGAGATCCCGGTCGTGGCCGGGCGGGGGCCCGGCGTGCTGCACTGCAATATGGGCGCGGCTCCGGGGACATGTCAGGGTCTGCATCTCGGAGCTGTCATGCAACGAGATCATGATGTGCGCGGAGGGATGTGGACCGGCCCGACTTACCGCTCGGACTGTCTGCCACCAATCGGACCCCTTAGGTCGACGCGGCTCGCTGAAACTGCATCCCGCATATGGAGGCCGATTCCGCCTCTGGCGTCCTCGAGAGCGAAGTGAAGCGATCCAGGGCGGCGCGTCCACTGAGATCGTGGCGCTGACTGGATTGCTTCGCTCCGCTCGCAAAGACGGGATGCCGCATCAACCGGATGGGATCGCGACAGCCCTATCGGGCCTGCGGCCTCGCCTGCCCGTCGAGGGGCAGGTCGCCCCGCGCCTCAAGTCCCTCGCGGATCGCGCGCTTCGTCACCTTGCCGTAGCCGGATTTCGGCAGGGCCTCCCAGAAGAACACGCGCCGAGGCAACTTGTAGCGGGCGACAGTCGCGGACAGCCACGCGATCAGCTCTCCCTCCTGCACCGCGGCCCCGGGACGGGCGACGCAGACCGCGACGCCGACCTCGCCCCAGCCGGGATCCGGGACGCCGAGAATCGCGGCCTCGGTGATCGCCGGATGCGTGAGGAGCTTCTCCTCGATCTCGCGCGGATACACGTTGGAGCCGCCAGAGATGTACATGTCCGAGGCGCGGCCGGTGATGAACAGGAAGCCCTCGGAATCGAGATGGCCGAGATCGCCGGTCCGGAACCAGCCGTCGCGGAACGCCGCCGCGTTGGCCTCCGGATTGTCGTAGTACCCCGCGAACACGGCCGGGCCGCAGACGCAGATCTCGCCGGTGGCGCCCGGCGGGCACTCGCGGCCCTCCGTGTCCTGGATCTGGACCTGCATGCCGGTGCGCTCGAATCCGCAGGTGCCGACCTTGACGTCCGGCCCGTCCTCGGCAGCGTGCAGGCGGGGCGGCAGCACGGTGATGTTGCCCGTCACCTCGCCGAGGCCGAAGTATTGCACCAGCACCGGCCCGAGCACCCGCAGCGCGTGCTGCTGGTCCGCCCGGTACATCGGCGCGCCCGCGTAGATGACGTGGCGCAGGCTGGAATGGTCGTGCGTCGACACCGCGGGGTGCTCAGTCAGCAGCTTGACGATGGTCGGCACGGTGAAGAGATTCGTGACGCGCCACGCCTCGATGAGAGCCCAGACCTCCTCGGGATCGAGCCGCTCACCCGCGGTCAGCACCGTCTTGGTGCCGGCCGCGACCTGCGCGAGCTGGTGGATGCCGGCGCCGTGCGAGAGCGGCGCCACGACCAGGGACGCGTCGGCCTCCGTCGTGCCCGGCATCAGGTCGCAGAGGTGATTGGTGATGACGAAGGCCATCTGGCCGTGGGTCAGAACCGCCGCCTTGGGGCGGCCCGTCGTGCCGGAGGTGAAGAAGAACCAGCACGGATCGTCGTGCTCGACATCGGCAACGGGCGCGGCCGCGCCCAGATGGTCGGCGACCAGCGCGTCGTAGCCGGCCCCGAAGGCCGCGTCGCCGATCGCCACGACGCGGTCCAGGTCCGGGCAGGCCTCGCGCACCGCGGCGGCGTGCTCCGGGAAACCCGCGCCGCAGATCAGCGTCGAGGCGCCGCTGGCACGGGCGAGATAGGCGATCTCCGCAGTCGTCTGCCGGAAATTGGCCGGCACCCAGACGGCCCCGAGCCGGAAGCAGACGAACATCGACTCGAACAGCTGGTTGCTGTTGCGCGCCTGGACCAGGACGCGATCACCCTTGGTCACGCCACGGGCGGCGAGCGCCGCCGCCATCGCGTCGACCCGGGCGTCGAGCTCGGCCCAGGTCCAGCGCCGCTCGCCCCAGGCGAGCCCCACCGCGTTCGGAAATCGGCGCGCGGCGCGGCGCAGGAAATGGGCGAGATTCATCACCCGCCGGGAGCACGGCGCGACCCCGCCGCGCGGCGCCCCCGCGGCGCCCATCAGGTGAGCTTCCCGCAGGCCTTCTCGAGCAGCGACCAACCCTCGTCGCCGTACCGGCCCTTCCACTCGGCGTAGAAGCCGGCCTTGCGCAGCTTGTCGCGGAAGGGCTCCGGGTCGGGCTTGTTGAAGACCATCCCGTTCTTCGACAGGTCCGCCTGCAGGTTGGCGTTGAGCTGAGCGACGTCGGCCCGCTCCTTCATCCCGGCGGCGTTGATGTGGCGGGCCACCGTCTCGCGCAGGTCCGCCGGCAGTCGCTCCCAGGCGCGGCGGTTCGCCAGGAACCAGTACCCGTCCCACATGTGGTTGGTGAGCGAGCAGTACTTCTGCACCTCGTAGAACTTCGTCGTGGAGATCACCGCCAGCGGGTTCTCCTGGCCCTCGACGATCTTGGTCTGCAGGGCCGAGTAGGTCTCGTTCAGGTTGATCGACGCGGGAGCCGCGTCGAAGGCCTTGAACATCGAGGTCCAGAGCGGCGAAACCGGGACGCGGATCCGGAAGCCCTTGAAGTCGTCGGGCGTGGCGATCGGCTTGGTCGACGAGGTGGTCTGGCGGTAGCCGTTGTCCCAGATCTTCTCCATGGCGACGAGGCCGGCCTTGGCGATCTGCTGGCGGACCCAGGCGCCGAGCTCGCCGTCCATGGCCGGCCAGACGGCGTCGTAGCTCGGAAAGGCGTAGCCGATACCGTTGATCGACGCGTTCGGCACCAGCGTCGAGAGGATGAGCGGCGACATCGTGAAGAACTCGACGCTGCCCGAGCGCAGCTGGCTGAGCGTGTCGGTGTCGGAGCCGAGCTGGCTCGTCGGGAAGATCTTGAGGTCGAACCGGCCGCCGGTTTCCGTGCGCAGCGCCTCCGCCATCTCGCGGGCGCGGATATTCATCGGATGCGTGTCGGGCAGGTTGTTGGCGTACTTGTACGTGAATTCCGCCTTCTGCGCCCGCGCCACGTGCGGTGCCGCCACGGTACCGGCGATGAGGGCCGTCGAGCCGGTCGCCAGGAATCGGCGGCGGGACAGGGGCGTGCGGTACGGGGACATGGCGGCCTTTCCGGTGCGGGCGCGGGGCCCGGCGTTTCCTCGGGTCCGCGTTGGTGCGGACTCCTGATTGCGGCCTCGATAGCCGCTGACCGGTGCCAGTCAACGGACTTTCGCGGCCGCGTCCCCGGGAATGATTGCATCCGGCCGCCGCTGATACGGGGCGACCGGAGGCGGCCCCGGCCGCGCGAGACCGTGGCGACGCGACGATGGCGCGGATGGCGCGCTCGGCCTCAGTCCCGGCCGGGCAGATGCACCGTCCAGGGTTCCTCGAAGGTGTGTTCCTCGAGGTTCACGCCCGGGCCGCCGCGGTCGACCACGACGAAGTCCTGCGGCTGGCCGTAGGGCGTCAGCACCCCGTGCCACGTGTTGCGCGCGTAACAGACCCCCTGCCCCGGCGCCGTCACGAAGGCCTGGGGCGGGCCGGGACGGCCCTCCGCGTCCGGGCAGACCACCACCAGGAACGGCGCCGCGCTCAGCGGCAGGAACGCCTGCGCGCCCAGCGGGTGCCGCTCGACCAGGCCGAGCCGCAGCGGCACCGGGTAGGGCTGCGCCTCGACCAGCCCGATCACCACCCGCGACCCCTCGCCCACGACCTCGACCGCCGCCAGATCGTGGAAGCGCCGCGCCATCCCGCCGTTCATCGGCCGCGGCGCCGCCGCGGCGGCGTCGATCACCGTGCCGAACGGCGCGAACGCCTCGGCCGTCAGCGGCCGGGCGACGACCGTGCGGGCGCCCGCGCTCACCGGCCGAGCCCGCGCGGCGCCAGCGCCGGGTGGCGGTTGACGTCCTTGTACAGCAGGTACCGGAACGGGCCCGGCCCGCCCGCGTAGCAGGCCTGGGGGCAGAAGGCGCGCAGCCACATGAAGTCGCCCGCCTCGACCTCGACCCAGTCGCGGTTGAGCCGGTAGACCGCCTTGCCCTCCAGCACGAACAGTCCGTGCTCCATGACGTGGGTCTCCTCGAATGGGATCGAGGCGCCCGGGCGCATGCTGACGATGTTGACGTGCATGTCGTGGCGCAGGTCGTCGGAGGCGACGAAGCGGGTCGTCGCCCAGGCGCCGTCGGTGCCGACCATGCCGGCCGGCTCGACCGCCGATTCGTGGGTGACGAAGGACGTCGGCGCGTCGAGGCCGGCGGCGGGCTGGTAGGCCTTGCGGATCCAGTGGAAGCGCGCGGGCGCGTCGCCGTCGTTGCGCAGCGCCCAGGCCGCCCCGGGAGCGAGGTAGGCGTAGCTGCCCGGCCGCAGGGCGTGCCGCGCGCCCTCCAGGGTGAGGCTGGCCGTGCCGGCGACCACGAACAGGACGCCCTGGGCCTGCGGCTCCGGCTCGGGGGCCTGGCTGCCGCCGCCGGGGGCGACCTCCATGAGGTACTGGGCGAAGGTCTCGGCGAAGCCCGAGAGTGGCCGGGCCACGATCCAGGCCTGGGTCCTGTCCCAGCCCGGCAGGAGGCTGGTGACGATGTCGCTCATCACGCCGTGGGGGATCACCGCGTAGGCCTCGGTGAACACAGCGCGGCCGGTCATCAGCCGCGTCTGGCCGGGTAGGCCACCGCACGGGGGGTTGTAGGCTCCAGCGCTCATGGTCGGTCTCCAGAATTCGACTTCAAGCTGTAAACGTCTGTCGGGGAGCTGGTCACGCGGTACGCGGCTCGGCGACGGGTGCCTCGAGGATCTCCGCCGTGTCGGTCGTGTCCTCGCCGTTCAGGACGCGGTTGGCCCGCACTCGGTCGATGTCGCCTTCCCAGGCGGCGATGACGACGGTCGCGACGCAGTTGCCGATCAGGTTCCCGAGGGCGCGGGCGATGCCGACGAACCAGTCGACCGACAGGACGAGGACCAGCCCGATCACCGGGATCTCCGGCACCGCCGACAGCGTGGCGGCGAGGACGACGATCGCCGAGCCGGGCACGCCGTGGGCGCCCTTGGAGGTCAGGAGCGCGATGCCGAGGATCAGCATCAGGTGGCCGAAGGACAGGTCCGTGTTGGTCGCCTGGGCGATGAACACGGTGGCGAGGGTCAGGTAGAGCGAGAAGGCGTCGAGGTTGAAGGAGTAGCCGGTCGGGATCACGAGGCCGACGGTGGATTCCTTGATGCCGAGCCGCTCCAGCTTGCGCATGACCTGCGGCAGCACGCAGTCCGACGAGGCGGTGCCGGCGACGACGGTCAACTCCTCGCGCAGGTAGGCGAGCAGCTTGAAGAGGCTGAATCCCGCGAGCCGCATGATGCTGCCGAGCACCACGACCACGAAGAGCGCGACGCCGGCGTAGAAGAGCATCACCAGCATGCTGAGCTGCTTCAGGGACCCGACGCCGTACTTCCCGACCGTGAAGGCGACCGCGCCCAGCACGCCGAGCGGCGCCAGCCGCACGATGAAGCCGATGATCCGGAACAGGACCTCGGTGATGCGCTCCAGGCTGTCGGCCAGGGGCTTGCCGCGCTCGCCGAGGAGCGAGAGGCCGGCCCCGAACAGGATCGCGAGGAGCAGGACCTGGAGGATGTCGCCCTTGGCGAAGGCGTCGATGAAGGTCGTCGGCACGATCTTCATCAGGAAGTCGACGGTGCCCGTCACCTGCCCGACCCGGTCGGTGTAGCTGGCGAGCGACTTGGCATCGAGGGTCGCCACATCGACGTTCATGCCGTGACCGGGCGCGAAGACGTAGGCGAGGACGAGTCCCAGCGCGAGCGCGATGGTCGTCACCACCTCGAAGTAGATCAGGGACTTAAGCCCGACGCGACCGACCTTCCGGAGGTCGCCCGCGCCGACGATGCCGTGCACGACGACGCCGAAGACCAGCGGCGCGACCACCATCTTGATGAGCTTGATGAAGACGTCGCCCAGCGGCTTGAGGGTGACGGCGAAGTCGGGCCAGAGCCGGCCGACGAGGATGCCGATCATCAGGGCGGCCACAACCTGCCCGAACAGCGACCCGAACAAGCGCTTCATCGCGATCTCCCTCGGAAGGCTCGCCGCGACCCAACCGCGATCGTCCCGCCTCTCATGGGCGGGTCCGGTCGAGCCCGACCGCGCGGCGCGGCGCCATTGTGCAAAGCGATGCCTGCTCGGCCTTCCCGGCGGCAAAATCGTGCCGAACGATCTAGACGTCAAATATCTATTTCATTTAGTTTGAAACGCTCAGAGTTTTAATCCGCCCATGGAACTGCGCCATCTCCGCTACTTCGTCGCTGTGGCGAAGCACCTGAGCTTCACCGCCGCCGCGGAGAGCCTCGGTGTCGCGCAGCCGCCGCTCAGCCAGCAGATCCGCGATCTGGAGGCGGAGATCGGGACGGCTCTCTTCGAGCGGACGACCCGGCGCGTGGCGCTGACGCGGGCCGGCCACGACTTTCACGTTCAGGCGATCGGGCTCCTGGAGCGGGCCGCCGAGGCCGTCGAGCGCGCCCGGGCGATCGGCGCGGGCACCGCCGGCATCATCAATGTCGGCCTGACAGGCTCGATGCTCGCGGGGCCGCTCGGGCACGCGATCCGGGATTTCGCGCAGGTCTATCCCGCGGTGGATCTCCGGATCCACGAGATGTCGCCGGATCGCCAGATCGCGATGCTGAAGGCGGGGCAGACCGACGTCAGCTTCCTGCGAGCCCCGCCGCAGGATGCCGATCTGGTCCGGGTCCGCGCGTGGAGCGAGACCGTGCAGGTCGTCCTTCCCAGGGGGCACCGTCTCGCGCGGGGCAGCCTCCGGCTCGCCGACCTGCGCGACGAGCGGTTCGTGTTCCTCCGGATGTCCGATTCGCTGTTCGCCAAGTATCTCTGGGATTGCTGCGTCGAGGCCGGGTTCGTCCCCACCATCACCCATCAGGCCGTCGAGGCGGCCTCATTGACGAGCCTCGTCGCATCCGGCCTGGGCATCGCCATCATCCCGGAATACGTCGCCCGGCTGGCGCATGCCGACGTGGTCTACAGGCCGCTCGAGGGACCCCGCATCCGCGCCGACGTCTTCGCGCTGTGGTCGCCCGCGAAAGCGGCCCTGGTCTGCAACTTCGTCGATCTGGTCCGCGACGGTCGGAAGACGCTCGCCGACTAGGCGGATCACCCGGGCCTCGGCGCCGTGGCGGGTGCCTGTAGGACACGCGCGCCCCTCGGATCGCCGGCCGTGGCGGAGCAGCCCGATGCTTTTCCCTCACTGAATTTCTTGTATCCGCCTTCTTTTGGGTTCGCCATATTCCCGAAACGAATCTGATACGCTATTGCAGCTTAAGGTCCGGAGCGCTTGAAGCCACAATGCCTTCCCAGTTCATCCGCTCCGCGGCCTGGGCACCCACGATTGCTTTGTCGTGGTTCTGGGGGCTCGGGTTTTTCTACGCGATCCATGTCACGCTGACATACGGCTGGCTCGGGTTCCTTGCCTTCGCCTTGCCGAACGCGATCGGTCTCGGCCTGTTCGGCTGGATGCTCGGCGCGCCCCGTCGGAATCTCGACGCGATCGTGGCCGCCGTGCAGGGCCCCTACGCGCTCCTGTTCATGGGTGCCCAGTTCTTCGCCGTCGCGATCACGATCTTCGGCTTCGCGGCCTACGCGTGGCTTCCCCTGTTCGGCCACGACGCCGCCGTGGCCGTGATCGCATTGGTCCTCGTCGCCTGCTCGCTCGGCCACGCCGTCCCGCTGCGCGGGATCCGCATCGTCCATTGCGGGGCGCTGGCGGTCGGGCTCGCCGCGAGCGTGATCCTGCTCGGCGGTCTGTCCGCGCACCGGGACGGCTGGGACGTCCCGCTGCAGGCCTTCGACGAGCGCTTCTACGGGCTCGTCGTCCCTTCGCTGGTCGGCTTCCTGCTCGGCCCCTGGATGGACATCCAGCAGTGGCAGCGGGCGGTCGAGATCCGGCGCTCGGGCGGGTCGGTGCGCGCGGCCTACGTGACCGGCGCGCTCTTCTTCCTCGGTCTCCTGACGATCAACGCGCTCATCGCCGCGCGGGCGGGGCTCGGCATGCCGGTCGTCTCGTCCGACGGCCTGTCGGGAGCCTACGCGGCCGTGGCGCAGGCGATCGGGCGCGAACCCGCGACCGGCGTCGCGGTGGCCTTCGTGATCTGGACGGCGATCGCCGCCGCGACCACGATCGACAGCTTCTACAGCGCCACGCGCTGGCTCGGGATCTCGGTCACGGCTCGCAGCAATTCCCCGCTCCTCGCCTTCGTGCCGGCCGGCCTCGTGGCGTCGCCGGTCTGGATCCTCGGTGCCGCGCTCGCCACAGCGGCGGCGGCGATCTGGGCGAACCTCTCGCTCCTCTACCTGATGATGCCCTTCGCCACGCTCCTCGTCGGGGCGGCGGCGTGTCTCGTGTGCGAGACGCTCGGCGCGACCCGCCGCTACGACCCGGTTCTCACCTCCATGATCGGGGCGACGGCGTGCCTGATCTTCGTGACGGGCTATCTGGCCCCGAGCTGGGCGCTGCTGGCCATCGCGCCGCTGATCGGCCTGATCGGCGCACTCCCGATGATCGCCGAGGTCCTCGGCTGGCGCGCGCCGCCGCCGGTCGCGGAGCTGATTCCGGCGGCGGAGCGGGCGCCGCGGGCGGCGCCGGTGCCCGTGGCGGTGGACCAGACCGACGCCGTCGCGTCGCACGGGTTCGACGGGCACTGGTTCGTCCTGCGCCTCATCCCGACCTACGACGACACCAACTCGGTCGGGAACGTCTACTTCGCCAATTACGTGCGCTGGGTGGGCAAGGCCCGCGAGCTGTTCTTCAACATCTGCATGCCAGATTTCGACCTGAAATCGACGGACTTCTACATCCTGACGAAGTCCTTCCAGCACGACTTCCGCCGGGAGGCGATGGAATTCGAGCCGGTCACCGTCCGTATCTCGATCGCGAGCCACAACCGGAAGTTCGTGACCCTGGCGCACGAGATCCACAGCGAGGTCAACGGCCTCCTCGGCCGGGGCGAGCAGTCGCTGATGTTCGTGGACACCGTCCACTATCGCCCGCTCGATATTCCGCGGGCGATCATCGAGGGCTTCCTGCCCTATTGGCCGAAGACGTCCCCGCACGCCGTCGCGGGCGGGAGCGGCACGACCGGCGTCGCGCCGCTCGGCGTCTGACCGCGCCTCACGCCGCCCGAACCGCCGCCGGGAGGAGTTGACGGCTGCGCGCCAGCGCGGCGGCCTGCTCGACCGGCAGCGGCTTGCTGAATAGGTAGCCCTGGAACTCGTGGCACCCCTGCTCCAGCAGGCAGGCGCGCTGGGCGTCCGTCTCGACGCCCTCCGCGGTGATCGTCATGTCGAGGCTCGTCGCCATGTCGATGATCGCGTTCACGATCGCCGCAGCGCTCCGCTCCTGCGGCAGGTCGCGGACGAAGCTCTGGTCGATCTTGATCTTGTCGAAGGCGATCCGGCGCAGGTAGCTCAAGCTCGAGTAGCCGGTTCCGAAATCGTCGAGGGACAGCCGCACGCCCATCTCGCGGAGCTTGGCGAGCGTGGCGTTGATCGCCGGCGTGGCCTCCAGGAACACCGATTCGGTCACCTCCAGCTCCAGGCGCGGGGCGGCGAGCCCGCTCGTGCGCAGCGCGGAGCGGACGAGTTGCGTCAGGTCCGAGTGCCGGAACTGCCGCGGGGACAGGTTGACGGCGATGCGGACATCTCCCGGCCAGCCCGCCGCGATCCGACAGGCCTCACGGAGGATCCACTCGCCCAGCGGTATGATCACCCCGGTCTCCTCGGCGAGCGGGATGAAATCCCCGGGCGAGACGAAGCCGCGCACCGGATGCTTCCACCGGATCAGCGCCTCGAAGCCGCGCACGCGGCACTCCTTGGCCGCCACGATCGGCTGGAAGTAGAGGACGAACTCGTCCCGATCGAGGGCGCCCCGCAGGTCGGCCGTCAGGGCGCGCCGCGCCTCGATCCGCTCATCCATCTCCGCTTCGTAGAAGCGGTAGCCGTTCCGGCCCTCGCTCTTCATGCGGTAGAGGGCGAGGTCGGCCCGCCGCATGATCTCCTGGCACCCGTCCTGCGGGGCGATCGCGATCCCGATGCTGACGCTGACGGACAGCCGGATGCCGTCGATGGTGAACGGCGACGCGAGCGCCTCGACGATGCCGTTCGCGAGCGACTCGATGCCGTGCAGGTCCCGGGCGCTCCGTCCGGTCGCGAGAACCGCGAACTCGTCGCCCGCCAGACGGGCGAGCTGGACGTCGGACGCCTCGAAGCTCCGCAGCCGCTCGGCGACCGATTTCAGGAGCCTGTCGCCGGCCGCGTGGCCGAAGGTGTCGTTGACGCTCTTGAACTCGTCGAGGTCGAGGGCGAGCACGGCGAACCGGTCCCCCTGCGCGAGCCGTTCCCGCGCCGTTTCCTGGAGCTGATGGAACAGGACCCGGTTGGGCAGATCGGTCAGGGAATCGTGCAGGGCGAGATACGACAGCCGCTCCTCGGAGCGCCGCTTCTCGGTCACGTCGGAGCCGACGCCGCGATAGCCCGAGAAGGCACCGGCCCGGTTGAAGGTCGGCTTGCCGCTGAGGCACCACGTCCGCCGCTCGCCGGCGATGTCGAGCTGCAGGTGCAGGTTCCGGAACGCGCGCCGCTCGGCGATGCAGCCCCACAAGGTGGTGCTCGAGTGGCTCCTGGGCGGCGCCACCGGCGGCAGCAACAGCCGCTCCAGGGGCAGGCCCATCAGCTGGCGCTCGGAGGAGCCGGCGACCTCGATCAGGCGCGGCGAGACGTGCTGGAGGCGCAGGTCGGCATCCGTTTCCCAGAGCCAGTCGCTGGCGCTCTCCTCGAACTCGTTGAGCAGGAGGTGGGTGAATTCCTGCTGCCGTTCCAGCTCAATCTGCGCGATGACCCGCATCGTCAACAGCCGGCTGAGATGCACGATCGTGAAGCAGATGAAGATCGCGTAGAAGAACAGCAGGACCGCGACGTAGATGTAGAAGGGCTCCCCGGTCGTCGCGAGGGCGATGAACGAGCCGAGGATGATCAGGCCGGAATAGCCGATGGCGACGCGGGGCAGCACCGCCGCGCTCATGCCGGTCGCGATCAGGCCCGCGATGCTGGAGGCGATCAGGAGCCGCCCGTGCGCATCGGCCCCGGCGAAGAGCATGACCGGGATGGAGGCCAGCAGGAGGCCGTAGGCCTGGGCGGCCAGCACCACGCCCTGGACGAAGGAGGACGGCACTTCGAGGGGTTTCGGACGGGAGCGCCAGCGCCAGCACTGCTGGAGCGAGACCACCGCCAGGGGCAGGACGAGCGCCTCGAGCCCGGCGAGGTAGACCCGGTTGCCCGGTTGCCAGAACAGGTAGACGATGACCTGTACGACGCTGAGGCTCACAAGAATCGTGAAGGGGACCAGACGGAGCGCGACGTCGAGCTGCTCGACGCGGGCGCGCGCGCGAAGGTTCGCGTCGAGTGGATCCGCTTTGCGATCGGTATCGATCAGGAAAGAAATCAACATCTCGCGCGACGCAAACGCCCTCTGAAAAAACTTTACGATCGAAAACTGCGGCTCTCGCTATTTAGATGCATACACAATCGCTCGCTTGCACAAGTACAAGTCGCTCGTCGGTTTACAATTCGTAAATATCGCACCGGCACCCGGCGCTGCGGCTCGCATCCGCCGGGCGGCGGCGCTAAGAGGCGAGCGCGCCCCGGTCGCGGCTCAGCCAGAGCCGTCCGCCGGGCCGCGTAGGATGAAGCAGACGATGCCGCAAACGCTGGGCCTCAACCGCATCCTGGGCGGTGCGATCGGTGTCATCGCCCTGGTGTCGGTCCTGACCAGCGGCGCGGTCCTGATCACGGCCGATCAACTGCGGGACGCGACCGATGCCCGGAGCCGGTCCAACCAGCTGATCCGCGCCCTCGACGGCTTCCGCGCGGCCATGCTCAACCAGGAGACCGGAGTGCGCGGCTACCTGATCACGGGCCGCGACGGCAGCCTGGAGCCCTACCGCACGGGGCGCCAGACACTGGACGAGGCGATCGACAGGCTCAGGACCCTGATCGGCCACGATCCCGAGCGGACGCGCCTCTTGGCCGACGCGGTGGCCGCGGCCCGCAGCTGGCAGACCGAGGTCGGCGAGGTCGTCGTGCGAATCGCTGCCGATCCGGCGAAGCGTGACGAGGCGGTCAAGATCGAGGCGGACGGTCAGGGCAAGCGGCTGTTCGACACCTTCCGCGAGAAGCTCGCGGCCATCGAGGGTCTCGAAGGAGCGGTTCGGGCCGCGCTGGCCGATCGCGTCGCGCGGAGCGAGCGCAACGAGGGCCTCGCCCTCTGGGGCGGAACGCTGATCACGCTGCTGATCTGCCTGGGCATCGGGATCGCCATCAACCGCCTCGTCGTCAGGCCTCTCGTGGCGGTGATGGGCTTCGTGGGACGGGTCGGCGAGGGCGACCTGTCGAGCACGCTCGATGTCCGCGCCGGCGGCGAAGTGGGCCGTCTGAGCACGACGCTGAACACGATGGTCTCGGGTCTGTCGGACCTTGCGCGGACGAACCGGGCGGCGACGGCGGACCTGAACGCGGCCGCGGCCGAGATCCGCGCCTCGGCGCAGGAGCAGGCGGCCTCGGTCGAGCAGCAGTTCGCCGCCGTGCAGGAGACCGCCGCCACGGTCGACGAGATCACCCATTCGGGGGCGCAGATCTCCAAGCGCGCCACCGAGGTGATCGCCACCGCCCAGGCCACCGCCCAGACCTCGCGACAGGGGCTGCGCGCGGTCTCCGACACCGCCAAGGCCATGGACGCGATCCGCGAGCAGGCGGAGGCGGTGGCGGGCAACATCGTCAGCCTGTCGGAGAAGACCCAGACGATCGGCGACATCATCGAGA
>NZ_FNWP01000037.1:0-32429 GCF_900108435.1 Methylobacterium sp. 275MFSha3.1
CAGCCTGTGTCGGCGAGACGCTGCGGGTGGTCCGGTTCAGCAGACGCGTACCAAGCCGCGCCTCCAGGCCGCTCATCATGTGGCTCAGGGTCGAGGGCGCCAACTCCAACTCGTCGGCAGCCTTCCGAAAGCTCCTGTGCGTCGCGATCGCGGCAAGCACCTTCAGTTCGGTCAAGGTCGGCAGATCATTCATGGCCAAACGCCACCAAGGCATGCGGAATTGCCCCGCTTATTCTGGGCAATGATGCGGACTAGCTCGTGCCGGGACAAGCCGGAGGCGAAGATGGTTCGGACGTGGTTCATCACAGGTGTGAACAGCGGCTTCGGTCGCGAGATGGCGGTGCAACTGCTCGGACGCGGTGAGCGTGTGGCAGGTACGACGCGCCGTCCGGACGATATCGCTGACCTGAAAGCTAAGTACGGCACGAGCTTCTGGACCGCACAGCTCGATCTGACGGACACAGCAGCAGTAGCGGACGTGGTGAACCGCGCATTCCACGGTCTCGGACGGATCGATGTTGTCGTGAACAACGCCGGTTACGGCCAGTTTGGAGCGGTCGAAGGTCTGAGCGACGAGCAGATCGCGCGGCAGATTGATACCAATCTGATCGGGCCGATCCACGTGGTCAGGGCAGCCCTGCCGCACCTGCGCAGACAGGGCGGCGGACGCCTGATTGCCATGTCGTCTTACGGCGGCCAGGCTACCCATCCAGGCGCCTCCCTCTATCATGCAAGCAAGTGGGGCCTGGAGGGTTTTTTCGACTCGGTTGCGGCCGAGGTTGCACCCCTCGGCATCGGCGTCACGATTGTCGAGCCCGGTGCCGCACGCACCGCGTTCCGGACGACGGCCGGAACGCTGTTGGGCGCGGACGTCGACGCGTACCGGAACACGTCGATCGGCGCGATGCGTGCGATGCTCTCGAATCCCGGCGCCGTCGCGAAGGGTGATCCTGGCAAGATGGTTCAGATCATTATCGACAGCGTGGAGATGGACCCTGGTCCGAGGCGGATCGCGTTGGGCGGAGATGCCTACACCATGATCAAGCAAGCGCTGGTCGAGCGCTTGGCCGCTTTAGAGGCGCAGAAGGATGCCGCCTTCTCGACTGATGTGGCACGCTGAGGCTAATCGCGTGCCAGATTCGTTGCCTGACTAAACCGCCAGCGTTTCTCCACCAACACTATGACCTCGGCGTACGCTTTCGTAGCCTACTGGCCGGGCGGCGTGGCCATTGGCTCTGAAAGTGCCCCGCAACAAGTCTGCTTCTCCGGCTTCAACGCCGGAAGCGGACAGACTGCAATCGGCCAGACTACACCACGCCGGATCGCCGCCGCGCGCAGAACAAGCCGTTCCTCTCTGCGCCCAATCCTGACGAAGAGGTCGTGCCGCCGACATCTCGAAAGCAAAGATCAACTCTGGCTGGTTTCTCTGCCACCAAGTGGAGGGCGGCCTACCGCGGACGGAGACGCCGGCCTGCAGACACAGCACTTGATTGGCCCTAGTTCGGCTTGGTGAACTTGCACTTGCCCCACAGTGACCACGGTCCCCGCACCCCAGCCTTGGCGCAGAACGCATCGACCGCCCGGGTCACACCCGGAAAGCGGCCGCCCAGGCGGTCGTAATCGTCGGCGATCAGGAGGCCTCCAGGTCGCAGGATGGGCCACCAGGCGCGCAGGTCCGCCGCGACGGACGCCTCCTCGTGCCCGGCATCGAGATGAATGACGTCGGCGGTCACGCCGCGCAGATGCAGAAGTTCCGCGGCATTCATCGAGTCGAGCGGTAACGGCACGATGTGGTCCGTCATGCCTTCGCGTACCACATTGGCCAGGAAGGTTCGGTAGAGGCTGGGATAGCCATGTTCGGTGGCGAGTTCCGTGAAAAGCGCCGCGTCCGACCAATGATCGACCGCCCCGAGCCACGTATCGACCGCGATCACGGTGCCGTCGACGTCGTGCTCGGCCATGGTCCGCGCGAGAAACAAGGTGCTGGCCCCTTTCCAGGTGCCGATCTCGATGACCACGCGGGGCCGAATCTCGATCACCGCCTCCTCGAGGTAGGGGTGAATGCTGCGCCAGCCCTGAAGGTCGGCGGCGCGCAGGTCCGACGGGGGATCCGCGAATGGGTCGCGGCCGTGCCAAAGGGCGGCAATCAGGTCCTGTCGGGTCATGTCTCGGCTCTGGTTTTTGAACGTGTGGGGACGGCGCAGGATGAGCGGACGTCCGGAGGAGCGGGGGGTTACGGGGGTTACGCGCTGGCGCGGGCCTGCGCGTAGAGCGCCTCGCAGCGGTCGAGCCAGCGCGCGCGGGTGAACAGGCTCAGGACGCGCCCGTGCGGGACGCGCCGCGGGATCGCGAGCGCCGCGCCGATGGCGCGGGCAAGAGCCGCCGCGTCCCCCGGCACGGCGAGGGCTCCGGCGTCGCCGACGACCTCCGGTACGGCGCCCCGGGCGAACCCGGCGACGGGCAGGCCGCAGGCCATCGCCTCGATCGCCGCCAGCCCGAACGGCTCGTCCCAGCACGGGGTGGTCAGGAAGACGGAGGCGCGGCCGACCTCCGCCGCCAGAGCCGCCCCGCTGAGCTGGCCGCCGTAGCGGATAGATCCGCCGAGCAATGGCGCGACCTGCGCCGCCCAGTAAGCGGGCTCCTCGATCGGGCCGAACAGGGTCAGCGGCAGCCCGGCTCGGCGCGCTGCTGTGATCGCGTGGTGCGCGCCCTTGTCGGGGGTGATCCGTGCGCACCAGACCGCGCTGCCGTCGCCGTCCGGACGGTAAGGCCAGGCGGCCGGATCGATGCCGTTGTGGAGCACCGAGGCCTCCGGGGGCGCCCCGTCCGGCCACCACGCGTCGAGATGCAACCGGGACGTCGCGGTGATCCGGTGTCCCGGGGCGGGGCTCGCCTGCACGAACCAGCGCAGGGCGTCGTAGGGCGGCACGTGCAGCGACGTGACGGTCGGCGTCGCGGCGGTACGCCGCTTCTCCAGGGGCAATCGGCTCAAGCTGTTGTTGTGAAGTACATCGAAGCCCCCGGCGGCGATGCGGTCGCAGGCGACGGCATAGCCATCGTCGAGATGAGCCTTCAGGCCCGCATCGCCCCGGTGCTCCAGGCCGGCATGGCTCCGCTCGTAATGGACCGGGATCACAGGCTTCAGGGCGAAGCGCGCGTCGCTGTCACCGGAGGCGAACAGGGCGACGCTATGGCCCCGGGCGGCGAGACCCTCGGTGAGGGTCCAAATGTAGGCTTCGAGGCCGCCCGCGAAGGGCGGGGCGATCGGGTGGCGCAGATGGGCGAGGAGGGCGATCCTCATACCATCACCGGCACCAGCGCGGACGCATCCGCCCGGGTCTCGGCGTCCTGCCTAGCCTCGATGGCGCGGATCACCGAAGCGGAGTTGGTGTAGGGCTGGTGGCCCTGCTGGCCGGTCAGCGCGAGATCGGTCGCGTCGGGCCGGCGCAGGATGCGGATCGGCCGGTCCGGCGTGTCGTCGATCAGGCCCATCACCTTGAAGGCGTAGAGCCAGTGGCCCATGGTGCGGTAGCCCCACTTGGCCTCGAACAATTCGGCGTTGCGCACCACGCTGTCGAGGTGATGGACCGGCGGCATGTGGTGCGGGTGGTACTGGTGATAGGCGCGCGCGCCCTTCATCCAGGCGATCGGGATACCGCTCTGGTCGAGGATCTTGCCGAAGTCGGTGTCCTCGCCGCCGTAGCCGGTGTAGCGCTCGTCGAAGCCGCCGGTCGCCAGGAAGGTCGCCCGCCGGATCGCGAAGTTGAGCGACCAGAAGCAGCGGTAATCGTGGCAGATCTCGAGGCCGGAGGCCGGGGGGCCGCGGCGGTCGGAATGCCGCTCCGCCACGGCATCGAGACCGTCATAGTCCCAGGCCCCCAGCGTGGCGTGCTCGGGCAGGTGCAGCACCTCGCCCATCAGCAGCCCGTCGAGCGCGTCGAGCCCCCGCGCGTAATCGGCGATGAGGTCGGGGGCCGGGATGCAATCAACGTCGAGGAAGGCCACGGCATCACCGGATGCCGCCGCCACGCCGCAGTTGCGCGCGGCCGCCAGCGGCAGTTCACGGCCCGGAACGAGGATCTGGCGCACGGGGAAGCCGACCACGGGCAGGTCGTAGGGCGTGTCCTGCATCACCGCGACGATGAACTCGGCGGGGGCTTGCGTCTGGCGCTCGAGGCCAAGGAGCACGTTGCGTAGATGGGCCGGCCGGCCCTTCGCGAGGGTCACGACGGAAACGGTGGACATGCGGGGGGCGAGCTCCGGTCGACGCGGGGGGAGGGAGGCGTTCATTCGGCCGCGATGTCCTGAAGCGGGCTGGGTTTGACCCCGGCGGGTCCAAGGTCCCAGAGCGCGTCGGTCAGCTCTTCGAGCCAGCCGGCGGCGCGGGCGGCGGCTTCGGGGGCATAGAGGCCGCGCAGGGCGGTCCCATCCAGGGCGCGGGCTCGGGCGAGGAGCTCGCGCCAACCCTGGAGATCGCCGGGCCAGATGGGGGCTTGCACGGCGGCCCCGAGGCGGACCAGCGCCTCGGCCTTGCGGGTCTGCTCGGCGAAGTAGCGCCATTCCGGCATGACGATCAGGCGACCGCCGACGCGGGCGACCTCATGGACCGTGTTGTCGCCCGCCGAGGCAATCACGATGTCGGCGGCGGCGAGGTAGTCCGTCACAGACGGCACCCAGCCAAGTTCGCGCAGATTGGAGAAATCGGTCTCGTGGCCCTCGCGATGGGTCGGCCCGAGCGTAAGCCACAGGGCATCGGGTTCGGCGCGGGCTGCGACCGTGAGCGGCGCGTAGGGCGTGCCGCTGCCGCCGCCGCCGGTCACCGCCACGACGATCTCGCGCTGAGGGTCGAGGCCAAGCTTGGCGCGGGCCTCCGCGCGCTCCGGCACCCGGTCGATGCTGGTGCACAGGCCGCCACTATAGAAGGTCTTGGCGCGCAGGTGCGCCGGGTACTCGTCTTGCTCCAAGCGCTCATCGAAGGGGGCGAGCATCCCGACGCAGGCCTCGTAGGCACCGACATGGCCGATATCGGAACGGTCGCCGTGCATGCGGATCTGCACCGCCGGCACGCTGGCGATACGCGCGAGCAGCGCGATCTCCGCCGAAACATCAACCACGAATAGGCCAACTCCGCGCTCGTCTAGATGGTCGAGAATAACCCGCATGGTCCGGCGCATCGCGTCGAGACCCAGGGGGACGCAGTGCATCACCTGGGGCGTCGGCTCGGCGTAGAGGCGCGGCGTCGGCACGGCGGCGCCGATCATGTTGGGCAGCGCCACGATCTCGATGTCGCGGCCGAAGCCGTCGAACAGGTGCGGATCGGCGGTCAGCACCGAGACGGCCCGGTCACGGGCAAACTCGGCGGCTACAGCCATCGTGCGGTTGGCATGGCCGCGGCCCTGGTGATGAACGAAGAACGCGATCGGCTTCTTCATGGCGGTGAGGTCGGGCTCGATCTCAAGAGAACAGGGCGTCGGGCCGCAGGGCCGCGGCGATCTCGGGTCCGGTCGGCAGGCGGATCAGGCGGATCGCAGGGGCGTCGGCATCCCAGTCGATCAGCCCGGCCTCGCGGAACTGGCCCAGCCAGTAGGTCATGCACCAGCGTCCATGTCGTGCCCGGAAGCGCGTCGCGTTGGCGAGGATCGGCGCGAAATGCTGCAGCGGCGGGACGTGGACCGGGTGGTGTTGGTGATAGGCGCGGGCGCCCGCGACCCAGAAAGTTGGCAGCCCGGAGGCGGCGAGCCGGGCGGCGAAATCCGTCTCCTCACCGCCGTAGCCCACGAAGGCCTCGTCCATGCCGCCGGTCGCGTGCCAAGCCGCAGCAGGCAGCGCGAAGGACAGGCCCCAGAGCTGGCCCGCATCGGGCTCCGGCCGCAGACCGGTTTCGGGCAGAGCAGGCCGGGCGGGATGGGCACGGCCGAGGCGGTCCAGCACCGTCGGCTCGGAGCCATCGGTGCCCGCCCCCGGCGGAAGATAGAGGACCTCGCCTAGGAACAGCCCCCGCGCCGTGGCGCCGGCCCGCGCATAGGCGCCCGTCAGAGTCGGCGACGGGATGCAATCCACGTCGAGGAAGACGAGGAGTTCAGCGCACGCTGCCTCGGCGGCCCGGTTGCGCGCGGCGGCCAGCGGCATCGGTTCGCCCAGCACATGGAGGTGCCGGACCGGGCAACCGGGATCAGGCAGGTCCGGCGCACGCTCCGACTGCATCCAGGCGATGACGAGTTCGCGCGGGGGCAACGTCTGGCGGGCGAGACCCTGCATCAGGTTGCGCAGGCGGTCGGTCCGTCCGCGGACCAGAGTCAGGACGCTGGGTGCCGGCTCCCCCCCGTGCTCACCCGACATCGGCGAGCATCCGGCGGAAGTGCGAGACCCCTTCGATGATGCCCCGGGCGTGGGTCCGGCGGGACACGTAGGAGTGCTTCAGGGCGTCATGGCTCGCGAGGTCGTCTGAATAGTTCGCCACAATGATCGCCTGCACCCGGGCGCCCAGCATCTCGATGTCGTTGCCGGAATCGCCGGCCACGAACACGGCGTGCTCCGGGAGGTCGTACAGGGCCCGGACGTGGTCGACGGCGGTACCTTTCGAGGCCGCCTCGGGCAGGACGTCGAGATACCGTCCATGACTGTGGATCACGCGCGCGGCAATACCGGCCTCTGCCAGACGCGCGCGGACGCGCTGTTCGGCCGCGGTATCACCGAAATAGCTCAGCTTCAGGACCCGCTGCTCCAGTGGACCCTGGGGGCTCAGCCCGTCGAGCCCGTCGAGCGCCACTTGCACGGCGAGCCGATCCCAGCCGGGCGCGATGATCCGGCGCCACGCGGCGTCCCCCGTGTAGGTCACGCCGTTGCCGTCGAGGTGGTAGATTTCGGACCCCACCGAGGTGATCATCACCTGCGGCCGTGGACTGTCCTGCTGCTCCAGCACGGCCATCGCGCTGTGGAAGGACCGGCCGGTTGCGACGCCGAAGGCCAGCCCCGCCTGCCGGCTGCGCCACCGGCGAAAGATCCCCATGGCCGCATCGCAGCCGACCAGTGTGTTGTCGATGTCGCAGACGAGCAGTTGCCGGGGTGTTTGGGTGGACGGCTCCGCGGCCAGCAGCGCGCGCAGCAGGACGTGATAGCGGGCGGCGTGCCGGTCCCAGTCATAGGCCGCAGCCGCCCGGGCGCCGCCAGCCACGCAGCGTGCGTAGAGGGCCGGATCGCCCAGAATCCGCAGGCACGCTTCCGCGATCGCCCCGTGGGCGCGTGGATCGACCAAGAGCCCGTTGCCGCAGGTCTCGACGATGTCGTTGGGGCCGCCGCTGTCGGTGGCGACC
The DNA here is from genome assembly GCF_900108435.1 of Methylobacterium sp. 275MFSha3.1. Classification (NCBI taxonomy): domain Bacteria; kingdom Pseudomonadati; phylum Pseudomonadota; class Alphaproteobacteria; order Hyphomicrobiales; family Methylobacteriaceae; genus Methylobacterium; species Methylobacterium sp. 275MFSha3.1. The sequence continues at coordinate 7,314 of NZ_FNWP01000037.1, forward strand.
AGCGGCAGGCCAGCGGCAGAGGCCTCAAGCAGCGTCAGGCCGAAGGGCTCGTTAAGAGCCGGGTTGACGAACAGGCCGCCCCGGGCCCGAGCATGAGCGTAGATCGCCGGCACGTCCTCCGGACGGTGCGTCTTCGGGTAGGCGACGCGCCCGTAGAGGTCGTAGCGATCGATCAGGACCAGGAGGTCGCGCATGGTTGCGGCCATGTCGCCGTCGAGGGTGTCGATGTCGTCGCGGGTCCCGGCGACGATCACGAGATTGGCGCGGGCCTGGAGCGCAGGGCTCTCGCCGTAGGCACGCACCAGCGCCGCAAGATTCTTGCGCGCCACCGGCCGGGCGAGCGCCAGGATCGCTGGCTTGTCCGGATCGTTCAGGAAGCGGTCGATCGCGGCGTCGACCCAGGGATGCGGCTTGGCCGCGGCGAAGCGCGCGAGGTCGCTTCCTGGCGGTAGGACGCGGACGCGCCCGGGATCGTAGGCCGCATAGCCGGCGTACTGCACCTCGGCCTCGTCCCGCGAGGAGGCGATCACGAGCTGGGCCCGTGCCAGCGCCTCCTCCTCGGCGACGATTCGGCGGGCGAGATCTGGCTGGATGGGGACCGCGCCCAGCATCGTCGCCTTCACGCGTCCGAGGGAATGGGCCGTGAACACGAAGGGGATGCCAAGGCGATCCTCCACCAGGGCCGCCACCGTCGCCGCGTCCGCGTAATGCGCGTGAATGAGATCCGGCGGCCGATCCTGGGCGGTGATCCAGGTGATGAGATTTTCGGCGAAGGACACGACCTCGGCGTGCATCGCCTCCTTGACGCGGTAATCCGGGGACGCGCTCGCGAGCCGCACGAGCGTGACCTTGTCGGCGATCGGCTCTTCGGGCACGGCGTAGGCGGCGCCGAGGGAGCCGCGAAATAGACGGGTCACTACCACGATCCGAGTGAGATCGCGGTCCTGCACCGAGGCCGAAACCAGATCGAGCAAGTAGCGGATATGGCCGCCGGTGTCGGCGGTGAGTCCGTAGACGACGCCGTCGCCGCGCAGGCAGCCCTGCAGGGCGATATGCAGGACGAACATCAGACGTACGCTGCGGCTCTCGAGCGGCTCTGTGCGCTTAACTTATGTAAAGCGATCGCCGCGCCCCGGCTTAACATATGTAAAGAGGTTGCCGTGCTTCGCGTCGCGCAGGTCGCTCCAAACATTTTTCCCGTTCCCCCAGACCATCACGGCGGCACCGAGCGGGTTGTGCACGATCTCGGCACGGCGCTACGAAGCTTGGGCGTGGAACTAACATTGTTTGCTTCTTCGGACAGTGCGACAGACTTGCCGCGCGTCGGCGACTACCCGAGCCTTGCGGCTCTGGAACGGCAATACGGGCGCGTCGCACCTGGGGTACCGGCCGCCCTGGACGCCCTGCAGCTGGAGGCCCTTCGCCGGCGGCTGGATGCGTTCGACATCGTTCATTGCCATGGCGAATTCGCGCATGCGGCTCTCTTGGGCACGCGTCGCCGGCACAGCCTGACCACCATCCACTGGCGGGTGGACGAACTCGATCGGGCCTTGTTCTTCCGGGGCTTCCCAGACCTGCCGGTGGCGGCGATCTCGGCCGCACAGGCGGCCGGCATCCCAGCCACGAACCAGGCGGGCATCGTCCATCACGGGATCGATCGGGCGCGCTACCCCTTCCGCGCAGCGCCGGACGAACATGTCGCCTTCGTCGGCCGCATGACCGACCAGAAGCGGCCCGACGTGGCGATCCGCATCGCCCGCGCCGCCGGCCTGCCGATCCAGCTCGGCGGTACGATCGATGTCGGCAACCCGGATTATTTCGATCAGCGGGTGCGGCCCCTCCTCGGTACCGATGCGACCTATCTCGGGCCCGTCGACGATGCCCGGAAGGGCGAGCTCCTGGGGGGCGCCCAGGCCCTCCTCTTTCCGATCGACTGGCCCGAGCCCTTCGGCCTCGTGATGATCGAGGCGATGGCCTGCGGGACACCAGTGGTCGCCTGGAACCGGGGCTCGGTTCCCGAGATCGTCGAGGACGGGGTCACGGGCTTCATCGTCTCCACCGAGGCCGAGGCGGTCGCAGCCCTCGCCCGCATCGGGCAGCTTGACCGCGCAACAGTCCGCCGCCGATTCGAGGAACGGTTCACCGCCGAGCGCATGGCGCGGGATTACCTGGCCCTCTACCAGCGCCTGCTCGCCGCCTGATGCGCACAGCCCTTTTGACCTGGGATTACCCGCCATCCCCTAGCGGCCTGTCCACCGCGGCCCGGGAGATCGCCGAGAGCCTCGCGGAGGCAGGCGCGGAGGTGACGGTCTTTACCTTCGACCGGACCGGACATGAACGGACGGGCGGCGTCGCGGTTTCGGGCCTCGCCCTGGCGCCCGGAAGCCCCTTGGCGCGCCTGCGCCTCTGGGGCTCGGCCGGTCATCTCGCCGCCCCGCTCGCCTTCCGGCTCGCCGTCCTCGCCGCCCACGACGAGGCGCCGTTCGACGTCGTCGAGGCGACGAACTGGTACGCGCCGGCCGCGTTGCTGGCCGGCCGTCGAGACCTGCCGCTGGTGACCCGCAGCTCGACGCCGGCCGCGTTCACACGCGACCCGGCCGGCAGCTTGCGGAACCGCCTCGATGGCTGGATGGCCGACGGCCTGGAGCGCCGACAGGCCGGCGGAAGCGCCGGGCTTATCGCCAACACCGCGGCGCACGGGGCGGTGATCGCTCGGGTCTACGGGCTGACCGGACGGCAGCCCGAAGCGGTGATCGGTCTCAGCCTTCCCCCCGAAGTCGACGCTGCCGCTCGCGGCGCCGCCTATCCCCAGGCGGCGGAACCGGTCCGCCTGCTCTTCGTCGGGCGGGCGGAGGCGCGGAAAGGTTTCGGCGCCCTCCTCGGCGCGGCCGCGATCCTCGGTGCCGAGCATGCGCAGGGTGCGCTGCCCGCCTTTCGGCTCGACCTCGTTGGGGTCCCGCCAGACGATCTCCCGGCCGATCTACCCGAGGTTGCGCGGCGGCACATACAGGCTAGGGGTCGGATCGACGACCGATCGCTGTCAGAGGCCTATGCCGAGGCCCATGCGGTGCTCGCGCCCTCGCGCTACGAGAGCTTCGGACTCGTTTATCAGGAGGCGCTCGCCTACGGCCGACCGGTCGTGGCCTGCGCCGAGGATGCGAACGCCCGCGCCTTCGTCGGAGCGCCCGGCGCCGGTCCCTTGGCCTCGGCCGCGACCGGACCGGCCCTCGCTGATGCCCTGCGTCCGCTCCTCACCGATCCGGACCTGCGCCGCGCCTACCGCGCCCGCGCCCTGGCGGCGGCCGGGCGCTTCAGCCGGGCGAGCCTCGGGCGCGAGACCCTGGCGCTTTACGAACGGGCGATCGCGGCGGCGCGCGGCGGCTGATCGTGTAGCCGCCGCGGATCCGGCCTGCTCCAACCCGTCAGTCTGCGTAGCGACGCAGCAGCGCGGCTTCCTCCTCCAGACGTCCGCGACCGGGATCGAGCGCCTCGTAGCGTCGCGAACGTGCCCGCACATGGGCCGAACTGAGGCGGTGCTCGATACAACCGTGCAGAGCGATGAGACTTCCCGGCCAGCCGCCGTCGAGAACAGGGCGCTCGTGGACGCGACCGGCGTACAGCAGACTGGTGCGGTTCAATCGATACTGGACATCCGGGAAGACGTCCGAGAGGACACCGTCGACCCGGTTCGCCCGGGCGAGGCCAACGGAGACAACGCCTTCCGCTTCTGCGAGGGCCGCCAAAGGGGGCAGCAAGCGACCGGTCGCCGGCTCGAGCGCCTCGTCGGCGTCGAGCTGCAGCATCCAGCCGTGGCGGGCGAAGCCCTGGAGGGTATTACGCTGCGCGGCGAAATCCCCGTTCAGGGGGCGGGCGGCCACGCGCACCGCCCCCGCGGCGAAGCCCGCGACTATGACCGACTCCGCCGCCAGCGCCGGCCCGTCGATCAGGATCACGACGTCGTCCGTCCAGTCAGCCTGCACCGGCAGCGAGGCCAGGACCGCGTCCCGGTCCGCCGGACGGCAGATGAGGCCAAGGGACACCGGGCGTCCGTCGGCGGCTTCAAGGGCGAACAGCTCAGCTTCGGCCGCCCGGGTACCGTGGGGGTTCCGGAGTTCCGCGCGGCCGGCCTCGTCGCGGGGACGGGCGCCGAGCCGCCAACGGGTCGCGGCGCTACGCAGGGTGTAGAGGTCGAGGCCGTAGGGCGCGTCCCGGTCCGGCGCGAAGACCTGACCGGCGAGGCTTCGGGCCAGATGCGCGCGGCACGCCTCCGCATCCCCATTCTTCACGAGCAGGATCCCGCATGCGTTGCAGGCGAGCGGGAATGCGCGGCGCTCACCATCTGGATAGGACAGGGTTCGGTCACTTGGCCCGATCGTGGCGGCCGCACAGACGAAACACCGCCGCATGATCCCCTCTCCCGCGCCCGCGATCCGGCAGGAGAGGCCTGGATGCGTCCGGCCCGCGCCTTACCTTCGCGGTTTCCATACCCCCTGCCGCACGTGCTCCCAGACGTCGACCCCCTCTCCGCCGGACGCGCCGGCCTGCCCGCCGACGGGGCCCTCGCCATCGTGGGCAACGCGCCTGGGACGGGTGCGTGGGAAGCCGCGATCGATGCGGCGGACAGCGTAGTCCGCTTCAACAATGCGCCCGGTTTCGGTGCCGAAGCCGGCCACCGCATCACGCATCTCGCACTGGTCAACCGAGGTGGCCAGACGCGTGAATGGCTGGCGGACCGGAACTTCCTCAAGCGTCCGGTGGTACGCGCCGCGCAGGCCTTCATCCTGCCCTTCCCGATGCTGTCGGCGGAGCAAAACGTCCCTGAGCCGATCTGCTGGACCCGCGAGCTTCTAGCGCTGCTGCAACCGTTGGGCTGCCCGGTTCTCCTCCTGCCCGAGACGCTCCACCAGCAGGCTAACACCCTACTCGGCCCCCACACGGTGGGACACCCGAACCCGAGCACCGGCTTCCTCGTGACGCTCGCGCTGCTACTCGGCCGCCCGGCGAGTGCCAGACCGGTGCAGGCCTTTGGCTTCGGGTTCGACGGCTGGCACGGTCATCCCTGGGCGGCCGAGCGCGCATGGTTCGCCGAGGCCGAGGCGGCCGGACGCATCCATGTGCATCCGCCATCTCCGACCGAGCGATGATATCATGACCAACCTGATCACCGTCCTGAAGGGCGGCGGGCGCTACGACGCGACCTGGGTCGCCCGCCTCGCGGCCGGCATCCGCCGCCATGCCCCGGCTTTCGAGCGGATCCTCTGCCTCACGGACCTGCCGGTGGTCGTCCAGGGCGTGGAGACGATCCCCCTCCGGCACGCTTGGCCCGCCTGGTGGGCGAAGATGGAGGCGTTCCGGCCCGGTCTCAGCACGGGTCCGACCCTCCTGTGCGACCTCGATACGGTGCTGACCGGCCCGGCCGATGCCCTGGCCGTGCCCGGCCTCGCCGCGATGGAGGACTATTTCCACGCGGGGCGCCTCTCCAGCGCGCTGCTGCGCTGGTCCGGGGACGAGCTTGCATCGCTCTATACGACCTTCGCGGCCGACCCCGACCGCTGGATGAGTCCGGGGTCCTGCGGTCCGGTGCCCAACGCGGTGCATGGCGATCAAGTCGTCATCGACTACCTGCTGCGCCGGAGCGGCCGGCAACCACATTTCATCCAGCGCCTCCATCCCGGCCTGCTCGATTTCTATGATCCCCGGCGCGAGTATCATGGTCCGGTCGTGATTTTCATCGGAGCGGCGAAGCCGGATACGGCGACTGGGGCCGTACATGCTGCGTGGACGCGTAGCTAATGGAGGACTTTCGACGCAGTCTCGGCTGACGCCATCTGAGGCGTTATTGTGATCAGGCCGGCCGAAGGGAATGCGACCTATCTGAACAGTAGCTTCGAAGCTACCTTTTGCCTACGGGCTACGTTCCTGCATGACCCTGCGCGTGTCAGTGGGCCGCCGTCGAGTAGGAAGGAGAATGTCCGCATTTCGGGCGGCGGCATTCCGAAGCGGAATGGCAGGTTTTGGCCAGATTTCGTCACGCTGGATCGACGTCGCGCGCAGAACCGGACATTCGACTTGGCGCCCATACCAGTCACTGGATGGCCCTCGTGTGCGTCTCCAAAGCAGAAATCGCTCAAGCCGGCGGCCACGACATTCTACGGTCGATGCCGCCCGTCACGTCGTCGACGGCCGCCGTGCGATTTTGCCGTCACAACGGTCCGGGGCTGGACAGATCTCCGGCCCCGGTCACACCTCTCAGACGCTCGGATGTTGCCCCCGAACCGGGCTCACCGCTTCCAGCACCGATGCTGCGCGCAGGAGGGTCGTCTCCGCCTGCCAGCTTCCCACCAGTTGCACGTTGATCGGCAGGCCCTCGCGGCTCGTTCCGAACCGCATCGACAACCCCGGCAGGCCGGTCACGTTCAGCGGCACGGTCGCGCCCTGCAGGTAGGTGAGGTCGACCGTCTCACCGTTGACGACGAGTTCCTGGATGCCGTGCTTGTGCGCGGGCACCGGCAGCACCGGGGTCAGGAGCACGTCGAAGTTCCGGAAGTAGGCCGCGTACCCATCCCGCAGCCGCTCCGCCGCCTGCTCGGCCGCGACGTAGTCCTCCACCGACGTGTCGGGGAGCGACAGCATCGTCTTGGCCATCTTGTACATCTGGTCCTCGTGCCCTGCGACCGCCTCTCGGAAGGCGGGCTTCATCTCCATGACGTGGAGCTTGTTGAAGACGTCCAGGGCGAAGTCGCGCTCCAGCGCCGGGATGCGGACCTCCTCGACGTGATGACCCTCGTCCTTCAGGGCCTCGGCGGCCGCCTTCACCGTCGCCGCGACCTGCGTGTCGATGGGGCCGAAGCCCGGCCCGACTATCCAGCCGACGCGCAGCTTCCGGTCGGACGTGACGCCGGCGTCGAACGGGACGGTACTGGTGGCGAAGGCATCCTGGCCGTCCGGGCCGGCGAGCTGCGAGAAGGCGAGCGCAAGGTCGCGGATCGAGCGGGCCATCGGACCGACGTGCCAGAAGCGGCGCGGCGCCCGCGGCCAGATGCCGGTCATCGGCACGCGCCCGTGGGTGGCCTTCAGCGACACGATGCCGGTCTGGGCGGCCGGGCCGCGCACCGAGATGGCGAGGTCGGTTCCGAGGCCCAGGGGCGACATGCCGGCCGCGATGGCCGCCGACTCGCCGCCGCTGGAGCCGCCGGGCGTGCGGTCGAGGTCCCAGGGGTTGTTCGAGCGTCCGGAGAGCAGGTTGTCGCTCTCGATCCAGTAGGAGAACTCCGGCAGGTTGGTCTTGGCGAGCAGGATGCCGCCGGCTTTCTTCATGCGGGCGACGCTGGTGGCGTCGGCGTCGGGAGTGCGGCCCTTGAAGATCGGCGAGCCGCGCTGGGTTAGCACGCCGGCGGTGTCGATCGAGTCCTTCACAGTGAACGGCACGCCGTGCAGCGGTCCGAGGTCCTGGCCCGCCATCACCGCGGCCTCGGCCTCCTTCGCGGCGGCGAGCGCCTCCTCTGCGACGGTGACGATGGCGTTGACCTTGGGGTCGACGGCCTCGATGCGGTCGAGGTGCGCCTTCACGACCTCGACGGGCGAGAGTTGCTTGGTGCGGACCAGCTCGGCGAGCCGGGTGGCGTCGGAGAAGATGATGTCCTGGGTCATGGCTACTTTCCCTGCCTAACGTTCGGTAGGCAGGCAGTTAGGTCTGGATTTTCTAGTCGTCAATCCCTAACTAACGGTTGGTAGGTTTTTCGATGCCGACAAGGAGACAGGGGTGAGCACGAACGCGAAGGAGACGATCCTGGCGGCCGCGCGGAAGACCGCGCAGGCGCACGGCTACGGCGGGTTAAGCTACCGCGACCTCGCCGCCGAGGTCGGCATCAAGGCAGCGAGCATCTACCACCACTTCGCCAGCAAGGCGGACCTCGGCGCGGCCGTGGCCCGGCGCTACTGGAAGGACATCGCGGTCGAGCTCGACGCCATGCTGGAGGAGACCGGCGACCCGATGGAATGCCTGCGGCTCTACCCGGGCACCTTCCGCCGCTCGCTGGAGGACGGGAACAGGCTCTGCCTGTGCAGCTTCATGTCGGCCGAGTACGCCAACCTGCCGGAGGCCGTGCAGCGGGAGGCCCAGGGTTTCGCCGACGTCAACGTCGCCTGGCTCGCCAAGGTGCTGGTGATGGCCAAGGCGGTGAAGCCTGGGGAAGCGGAGGCGCGCGCGCGGGCCATCTTTGCCGCGGTGTCCGGCGCCCAACTCTACGCACGGAGCCGCTCGGACGTCTCGCAGTTCGACGACCTGATCGAGAACTACCGCGCCTCGGGCCTGCTGCCGGCGTAGGGCAATCTGCACCCTCGGTGGGGGACCGGACGGTCCGCATCCGACCCGGCCTAGTCGTTCACGCGCAGCCGCGCCTTCCCGGGAAACAGACGCAAATTCCACCGCCGCTCCGGCAGCGATGCGGTGACCCCGGCCGTTCAGCCCTCGTCGGCATAGTGCTTCCTCAGGGCGGCGAGACCTTCCTCGTAGATGCCCTGGAAGAGCTTCGTGACCTCCGCGTCGCTGACCCCGACCGGCTGGAATTCGCCGGACCACTCGACGCGCGACCGCTGCCCGTCGCCGGTCTCCCGGACCCGCAAGGTCGAGAGGTAACCCCTTTGCGGGAAGGGGGACTGAAGGATGTGGTAGCTGTAGCTCCGTCCGGCCTCGTCGAAGGCCATCAGCCGCTCGACGATGACGCCGCCGTCAGGGTTCGCCAGGTGCCGGACGCGGCCGCCCTCGTGCAACTCGGACTTGGGGATGTAGGGCAGCCAGTCCGGCAGGGAGCCGAACCCGCCGATGAACCGCCACACCTCGGAGGCCGGAGCCGGGATCTCGACGCTTGCCGATGCCGTCGCCATGGCCGCCCCCTACTGACCGGACGGGAGGGGCGCGTCGGGCGCCACGACCCCGCTCCGGCGCAGGTCGCGCCAGAAATCCCCGGACACCTCGAAGCCGATGGCGGCGTGGTCCTCCGCGATCCGCTCCGGGCGGCTCGCCCCGGGGATGACCGCGGCCGAGGCGGGATGGGCGAGCGAGAAGTGGAGCGCCGCCGCCTTGATCGGCACGCCGTGCTTGCCGCACAGCGCCTTGATGGTCTCGACCTTGGCGGCGATCTCGGGCGGCACCGAGCCGTACTCGAAGTGCGCACCGCCCGCGAGCACGCCCGAGCTGTACGGACCGCCGATGACGATCTCGACCTTCCTCTCGACCGCGGCCGGCATCAGGCGCTCAAGCGCCCTTCCATGGTCGAGGAGCGTGTAGCGGCCCGCGAGCAGGGTGCCGTTCGGGCGCACCTCGTCGAGCGAGAGCAGAAGCTCCACCGGCTCGACGTTGTTCACCCCGAGGCCCCAGGCCTCGATCACGCCCTCGTCGCGCAGTCGGTCGAGGGCGGGAAAGGCCCCGGTGCGCGCCTGCTCGAACAGCCCGATCCACTTGTCGCCGTGAAAATCCCTGGCGATGTCGTGGACCCACACGAAGTCGAGCCGGTCGACGCCCATGCGCCTCAGGCTGTCCTCGATGGTCCGCTTGGCGCCGTCGGCCGTGTAGTCGTAGACGACCTTGTTCGGGCGCCCGTACCTGAAGATCTCGCCCTTCTCGCCCTGGTCGCGAGCGCCGGTCTCGACCTCGTCGAGGATGAGGCGGCCCACCTTGGTGCTGAGGCGGTACGCATCGCGCGGGTACTTCGACAGGGCCTTGCCGAGCCTGATCTCAGACAGGCCGCTCCCGTAGAAGGGCGCGGTGTCGAAGTAGCGCGTGCCGGCCTGCCACGCCGCGTCGACCGTGGCTTCCGCCTCGTGGTCGGGGATGTCGCGGAACATGTTGCCGAGCGGTGCGGCGCCGAAGCCGAGCGGGCCGGCGAGCAGGGCGTCCCTGATGGTCATGGCTCCTCCGAGCGTGTGGAAGTCAGCGCGACATCGGGGCCGTCGTTGCCAAGCCGGTAGAAGGCGGTCGTGTCCCTCGCGATAAGGCCGGCAAGCCCCGCGGAACGGCGTACAGGCCCCGCACGGAGCCGTATCGGCCGTTCTTGCGAACCTGCCGGCCATTGTTGCGTCAAGGTTTCGAGCGGCGAAAGGCCGGGCGTGCTCAGCGACGGACCGTGGCCCGGTACTGCCCCGGCGTCAGGCCGATGCTCCTGCGGAACACCCGCGTGAAGTTGTCCTGGGTGCCAAAGCCCTGCTCGACCGCGATCTCCATCAGCGTGGCCCGACCAAGCGCCAGCGCCTCCCGGGCCGCTCGGACCCGCCGGTCCGTCACGTAGCGATGCGGGGTCAGGCCTGTCGCCTCGCGGAACAGGCGCGCGAAGTGGAAGGGGCTGAGGCAGGCCTCGGCCGCGAGGCGTTCGAGGGGAATGGGTTCGGCGTAATGCGCTTCGATGTAATCGGTCACCCGCTTGAGGCGGCGCTCGTCGAGCTTTCGCGGAGCGGTGGACGGCTTCCAGCGGTCGACCGTGTAATTGGCGATCAGGTGGGCCGCCAAAGCGGTCGTCAGACCATCGACGAACAACCGGTCCGTCGGCGATTGCGGCCTGCCGAGCATGCCCTCGAACGCCCGCGCGAAGCTGACGAGGAGCGGATCGGCCAAGCCGCCGACGAAGGCAAGTTCGACCAGCGAGGCGTCGATGCCGTAGTCCGCCAGGGCACTGTGCTCGATGAGGGCCGGCGGCAGGCACACGTGGAGGCACGAGATGGCCTCCGAGAGTTCCGCCTTCTCCATGAAGCCGACCGGTCCGGTCCAGGCCGTTCCGGCCCCGGCGAGGCACTTCTCGTCCTGACCGTCACCGGTGCGTCGTACGACAGCGCGGCCGCCGAGCATCACGATGAGCTCGTTGCAGGGATAGGCTTGCCTCGGGTGCGATCCGGCACCGTTGACCCGGCGTTCGATGACCAACCGGGAGCGATGGTCGACCCGACCGAGCACCTGGCATGTTCCTCGCCGCTGGTCCCCCATCGTCTCGAACGACATCAAGGCACCTCGGGTAGGAGCGCTGGCGCATCGAAGCCGCGTACGGTCGTCCACGCCGATCCTGACCCATCGCAAGCCGTTACGGCAAGCGTGCCCGCGATCCTATGGTGCCCGCCGCGGTGAGCGCCTCAAGCCGGTAGGCGCAACCATCCTGCCCGGGGTCCGAAAATCCGCAGAGCGGCTGGAGGGCCTGGGGTTCGCCGTCCGCGAGGCCGTCGCCGATCAGGCAGCCAAGCTCGCGAACACGAGGGACTGGTGGGCCGAGACACCCGCCGTGACCCCGTCCGCCACGGCCCAACTCACGCTATGGAGCGCCCGTGCGATGTCGCCCGCCGCATACACCCCAACGACGGTCGTCAGCTTGGAGGCATCCGTGCGGATGACCGGACCGAACGGCCCTTCGTCGAGCGCGCAGCCGAGCCGTTCCGCCAGCGGGCTGTTCATGCGCGAACGCGGGGCGAGATAGAGTGCCTCGACGGCCGCCGTGCGCCCGTCGCCGAGCATCAAGCCCGACAGCGTCCCGCCCTCGCCGACGAGGGCCGCAACGGCGGCGGGCTCGATCCCAACGCCACGTCTCGCGAGGCGGGCGCATGTCTCCTCGTCGGGCATGTCCCCGCCGTTCAGGTAGAGCGTCGTCGGCCCCCATTCGGCGATCAGCATGGCCTGATGCGCGGATAGCGGGGACACGGCCAGCACGCCGAGCTTCCCGTCGGCGAACTCGTAGCCGTGGCAATAGGGGCAATGGAGGACGCTCCTACCCCATCGCTCCGCCAAGCCCGGGATCTCGGGAAGCACGTCCGTTATGCCGTAGGCGAGGACGAGGCGAGCCGCGTCCAGGGTAGCCCCGCTCGCAAGGGTGACGGTGAAGCCCCGTCCCGCCCGGACGTCGACCACCTCACCCTCCACGAAGGTCGCCTGCCGGTACGCCGCGAGTTGGGCGCGGGCCTGCGCGAGCATCGCCCTTGGGTCGCTGCCGTCCTGGCCGAGGAATCCGTGGGAGGCCGCGGCGAAACGATTCCGCGGGCTGCCCGCGTCGACCACGCAGACCGAGCGCCGTCCGCGGGCGATGTACGTGGCCGCCGCCAAGCCGGCGAAGCTGCCTCCCACGACGATCACGTCAAACGGCATGGGCTTGCTCCAGGGTCAGGACGCCGCCGCGCGCGGCCAGGCGGGCGTGGAAGTCGGCGCTGAGCGCGGCGAGGGTGACGCCGCCGAAGTGGTCCAGCAGCACCCGCTCGGCCTCGCGGAAGCCGTCGTCGAGCGCCGCGTTCACGGCCTGCTCGACGAGGCAGCCGGGCGCCTCGGTGCGGTTGCCGACGGCGAACAGGTCGGGCGACCCTAGGGCGACGTGGATGTCGCGAAGGGTGATCTCGTGCAGGTCTCGGGCGATGGTCCAGCCGCCCCCGTGCCCGCGCCCGGACCGGACGAAGCCCGCCTCCCGAAGCCCGGCCATGGTCCGGCGCACGACCGCCGGGTTGGTCTGCATGGCCGTGGCGAGCGCCTCGGAGGTGAGCGGTCGCGGCTCCTCCGCCATGTGCAGCAGCACGTGGAGGATGCCGGAAAGGCGGCTATCGCATTTCATGTAACAAGTGATGTTACATCAAGTGGCGCGCGTCAACCGGAACGGTGCATAGCTTCGTGTCGCGCCGGGCAGACGCATGGTGACGACCGCTCGGTCTCGATGCCGCGTGGAACCGGACCGTCGCGAAAGCACACGGCCCGGTCACTGGCAGTGCCGGTCGGAAAACCGGGGGTAGTCATTCTCTATGCATTCGCGGCCAGTGCCGGGAGGCGGACGCCGCAGGGCGGCCGCCTCCCGGTTGGTGCAAGCAATCAGCCCTGGCGGAGATGCGCCAGCAGGCGCTCGGCCGCCGGTCCGGACGAGGCCGGGTTCTGCCCCGTGATCAGCAGGCCGTCGGCCACCACGTAGGGCTCCCAGTCGCCCGTCTTCGAGAACCGGCCGCCGTTCCGCTTGAGCTCGTTCTCGACGAGGAACGGGACGACCTCGGTCAGGCCCACCGCCTCCTCCTCGGTGTTCGTAAAGCCGGTGACGGCCTTGCCCTCGACCAGCGGCTTGCCGTCGGCCGCCTTGGCATGACGCAGCACGCCGGGGGCGTGGCACACGAGGGTGACCGGCTTGCCGGCCCCGAGCGTCGCCTCGATCAGCTTGATCGAGGTGGCGTCCTCGGCGAGGTCCCAGAGCGGGCCGTGGCCGCCGGGGTAGAACACCGCGTCGAAGCCCTCGTGGGTGATGCCGTCGAGCCGCGCCGTGTCCGCCAGGACCGCGTTGGCGTCGGCATCCGCCTCGAAGCGTCGGGTCAGGACGGTCTGGAAGCCCGGCTCGTTGCTCTTCGGGTCGAGGGGCGGCTTGCCGCCCTTGGGCGAGGCCAGGATCACCTCGGCGCCGGCGTCCTTGAAGACGTAGTAGGGCGCAGCGAGCTCTTCCAGCCAGAAGCCGGTCTTGCGGCCGGTGTCGCCGAGTTGGTCGTGAGAGGTCAGCACCATCAGGATCTTCATCGTCGTTCTCCGGTGGGGGTCGGGGTTGTCGTTCGAAGGGTTCGGGGCGTCAGTTGTGCCGAGCCGCGATCCTCTCGGAGGGACGCTCGACGCCCGCTTCGCGCGCCTGGGTGTCCTCGGCCCTGACGGGCGTCGCGTCCGCGGGGCGGATCATCCCCGGGCCGGTCATGCGGACGGCACCGATGATCTCCAGGGTGATGCGCTCCTCGGCGGAGGCGGCGGTACCGCCGAACAGGGCGGCCCCGAGCTCGGCGAGTAGCAGGTAGGGGGCGACGGGGTGTGCGGTTCGCGGGGCCATGGTCTGCTCCATCGTCACATTTGAGTAGACTGGTCGTCTACAGGTTCCGCACGAGCAGGTCAGGCTTCGCCTTGGGCTCGCCCGGTCAGGCTCGTTGCGGGTTCAGGATGCGCCGCGTCGTCCTCATCGCGGCGTCGAACGGTGCGTCGGTGCGCTCGATCTTCGCCATCAGGCTGGCACCGAGCCATAGGTGGTAGAGCGTCTCGGCCGTGGCGCGTGCGTCAGCTTCGACCTTCAGCGAGCCCTCGGCGACGCCCGCCTTGATGGCGCCGGCCACGCGGTCGATGATCCCGGCGGTGCCGGCCTTCAGAGCCAGCCGCATCGGCTCGGACAGGTCCGAGACCTCGGCCGCCAGCTTCACCGCGAGGCACTTGCGTTGGTAGTCGATGCTCCCCTGCGTCGCCTGCCACTTGCGCCAGTAGTTCATCAAGCGCTCTGCGTGGCTGAGACCGGTCTCGGCGAGGGTGGCGTCGATGTCGGCGAGGTACTCCTCGAAGTAGTCGGCCAGGAGCGCCTCGCCGAAGGCCTCCTTCGAGCCGAAGTAGTGGTAGAACGAGCCCTTCGGGACCCCGGCTGCGGCCAGGATCTCGTTGAGCCCGACGCCCGAGAACCCCTTGGCGCCCACGATGCGGTGGGCGGTGTCGAGGATGCCTTGCCGGGTATCGGTGTTGCCGCTGACATGTGCCATGGCCCGAATATGGACCTGATTAGACCGGTCGTCTAGTGGCTCGCAACGATTTTCGAGAAAATTACCTCTGCCCCAAAGAAACCCCGCTGGCTCCCGCACCAGAATGGCCACCATGACAATGGGCCACGACATGCTGACGTCATGGCCGCCGCTTTCGGGTGGACTGCTGCCGGTCAGCTTATGGGCGACAAGGTGTGAGAGCAGACATGGTCGTCACGACTTCTCGCGACTCCTTTCCAACCCTCAGAAGATCCGCTTCTAGGCTGTTGAGGCAGAGGCCTTGACCCTTGACGTCCCCCCATCGCTTTGGTCCGGCCTGAGTGCGAGTTTTCCGGTTTTGTGAGACCCTGATGGGAGGAGCAGAGCCGTGAAGAAGAGCAGGTTCACCGAGGAGCAGATCGCCTTCGCGCTGAAGCAGGCCGAGACGGGGACACCGGTCGCGGAGGTGCTGCGCCGGATGGGCATCTCCGAACAGACATTTTACCGCTGGAAGAAGCTCTATGGCGGGCTCGGCACGGGCGAGCTACGTCGGCTGAAGCAGCTTGAGGAGGAGAACCGCAAGCTCAAGCAGCTCGTGGCCGATCTGAGCCTCGACAAGCACATCCTGCAGGACGTGCTCGCAAAAAAGCTCTGACGCCTGCTCGGCGACGCGAGCTCGTGCACCAGGTTCAGGAGGCGCACGGGGTGAGCGAGCGGCGCGGCTGCGCCGCGCTCGGCGTCGGCCGGTCGGGCGTCCGCTACCGCTCGACCAAGCCCGATCAGGCACCGCTGCGAATGCGCATCTGCGATCTGGCCAAGAGCCGGGTGCGCTACGGCTACTTCCGGATCTACATCCTGCTGCGCCGAGAGGGCTGGCGGGTGAACCATAAGAGGGTCCACCGCCTCTACCGGGACGAGGGCCTCAGCCTGAGGCTCAAGCGGCCGCGCCGGCACGTCAGCGCGGCACACCGTGAGCGTCAGCCTGCTGCGCTCCGGCCGAACGAGCGCTGGTCGATGGACTTCGTCTCCGATGCGCTGTTCGACGGCCGCCGGCTGAGAGCCCTGACGGTCGTCGATGCGTTCACGCGCGAGGCACTGGCGATCGAGGTCGACCAGGGCATCAAAGGCGAACAGGTCGTGGCTGTCGTCGGCCGCTTGGCGCTGCTGCGCGGAGCACCGTGCGCGATTCAGGTCGATAACGGGCCTGAGTTCGTCTCGAAAGCCCTCGACCGCTGGGCCTACGAGAACGGCGTCACGTTGGACTTCTCACGGCCTGGCAAGCCGACCGACAACGCGCTGGTCGAGTCGTTCAACGGCCGTCTGCGCGACGAGTGCCTGAACGCGAACTGGTTCTTGTCGTTGGCCGACGCGAGGAGCAAGATCGAGACGTGGCGGCGGCACTACAACGAGAGCCGTCCTCACACCGCTCTGGGGTGGCTGACGCCCCAGGAATTTGCCCTGGCGGCGGCCCTGCAGGCCGCCGAATGAGATCCGGAAGCTCACCTTCCGGCCGGACCAAAATCTGGGGGACCCTCACCCTGACCCTGCACTAACTTTGAACTCGGACCACCGCGTGGGGGCTGGTCAGGGCTCTTTCGAACATTTGAGTTGGTGGTCTCTATAATGACTACGAAGGGCAAAATCGTGAATGCGAATATTGATTTATAGTTGCGTGGCCCAATGCCCCGTTTGGCGCACTCTCGGAGCAACGCATCTTTAGTCATTGCAAGTCGACGACCGTTAGGGCAGTCCCATCCTCACCGTTTCAAGAAAAAGGCGACTGCATCGTTTACGGCTTCCGGTAAAACGCTTATATGCGTTCTCTCGGGGATCAATCGGAACTGACTTGTCAATCCGGGAATGCGTGAGAGGCGGTCCGCCATCTCTCGCGATAGTTCAACCGTTCGTGCCGCTTTCAGGCGCTTCATGCGTGCTTCGCGATCCGGCGCATCCCGCTGAAACGGCGCGAGTTCCTCCTCGTAGGCCCCCGCCAAAAGAAGCACATGCGCACGAACGGGTGCCCCGCTTTCGAGCCCGGCAATGCTCTTCAGCAGCACAAGATCCTCCCAGTAAATAGAAGGACTGACCGCAATCCAATGGGAGAAGGCCGTCGGCGCGTTGGCAAGGGCATAGAGGACAAAGAGCCCGCCGAATGAATGGCCGAAGAGGGCTTGCCGGGTGGAGTCAACCGGGCAACGCCGCTCGATCGCGGGCCTAAGCTCGGTTAAGACGAAATGTAGAAACTGTTGGGCGCCACCTGTTCGGAGGGCGGGACCGCCAGGCTTGTACGGCGGGTAGGACTGCCCCGGCGGCGGCGTGTAGTCCCAGGAGCGACGTACGCCGTCATAGGCTTCATCCCCGGGATACCCGATCCCGACAATCGCAAACCGTGATTCAACCCCGGTCGCATCCGGGTATGGTGCCTGCACGCGCTCAATGTCGGTCGCAGTGGCCATCACCGCGTTGCCGTCCAGTAGGTAAAGGACAGGCCAGCCAGTGGTTGGTGCATCTCCGGGCGGGACGTAGAGTGTGATCCGCCACGGCGCCTGTCCGTCCCTGCTGCCGAGGTCAAAGGTGACCGTGCGGGCAAGCCGGGCCGGCTCGTCTGCGCCCGCGCTAGCGAAGCGCGGCAGGAACATCGGCCAAATCGCCGCCGGAAGACACATCGCTGCTCGGCGTGAGACGAGGGTACTCACTTGACGTGCCTCACGGCGGCCTCCAGCCAGGCAGGGGCGGACGCCCCGGTGGCTGGCGCGACGTTTACCACCGGTAGATCAGGCTGCCGAGGATCCGACCCGGCTCGTTGCGGTTGCAGAACCCAAACGAGCAGCTCGTGTAGTTGCGGTTGAAGATGTTATAGCCGTTGATCTGGGCACGGAAGCCCTTGTACTTCGGGTCAATAGCCCCGAAATCGTAGGCTATTAACGCGTCGTACAGCGTGACGGCCGTGTTGCGCACCGTGTTGGCATCGTCCGCGAAGCTCGTACCGATAAAGCGGATGCCGCCGCCGAACTGAACGCCGCGCATGGGCGATGACGGCGGGAAGGCATAGGTGAGGAACGAGGCGTAGGTGTCGCCGGGGATGCCGGAGACGCGGTTCCCATTGGTCGAGACGACGTTTCCACTCGGATCGAAGCCTGTCCCGTTGATGAAGCGTATGTCGACGTGCGAGTAGGCGATCGTCAGGTTCGTGCCCGGCGCGAGGTTGGCGGTAGCCTCCGCCTCGAAGCCAGTGGAGCGCACCGCGCCGGTGGCGGCTTGGAAAGCGATGTTGCCCGAGTCCGTGCGCAGAATGCTCGACTGGACGATGTCGAAGCCCGCGAACGCGACTTGGATGTTGGTGCCGGGGATCAGGTACTTCACCCCCGCCTCGATCTGGTCACCGGTGGCTGGCTTGAACGCCTGCCCGTTCCGGTCCGTGCCGACCTGCGGCGTGAAGGTGGTGGCGTAGCTCGCGTAGGGCACGAGGCCAGGTGCCAGGATGTAGCCCAACCCGACGCGGCCGGTGAACGCCGAGTTGTCCTGGCGCGAAACCGCGCTGCTTGGCGTGGCGAAGCTGTCTTGGAAGGTCTGGTCGTAGCGCCCGTTAAGCGTCAGGATAAAATTGCCGAGCTTGGCTTGGTCCTGCAGGTAGATACCGACTTGGTCCTGCGTCTGGCGCGTCGCCGCCGCGAGGGGCGGCGTCGCGATGAACTGTTGGCCATAGTTCCGGGTGATGAGGTTGAGGTCCGGGGCGGGGCCGAAGCCGAAGCGTTGGCTCAGGCTGTACCGCGCGTAGTCGACGCCCCCGACCACGGTGTGGGCGATCGGTCCGGTTGCGAAGCGGGCTTCCAACTGGTTGTCCAGGGTTTGCTGCATCAGGCCCGAGCGGATGTAGCCGGTGCTCCGCGTGCCGATCGTGTTCGCTGCGTTGATGCTGTCGATGCTCGTGTAAGCCGCATCGACGAACGAGCCGTAGTTCCGAAAGTTCTGGCGGAACACGAGGTCGGGCGTGAAGAGGTGCTCGAACGCGTAGCCGACCCGGAACTGGGTCTGATTGAGGCCGTCGAAGGCCGGGTCGCCCAGGTAGTACGGACTCACCCGGAAGCCCGGATAGTTATAGAAGAATGAGGTGGTTGGGTTTTTATTGGTCTGGAACTCGCTCAGGAACGTGAGTGTGGTATCGGCCGACGGTTTCCAAGTGAGCGCCGGGGCGAGATAGAGCCGGTCGTTGTTGGTGCCCAGCCCGATGAAGGTGCCACCCTCGCGCCTCATGCCGGTCATGCGGAAGGCCAAGGTGCCATCAGTGCCGTCGACTGGGCCGCCGAAGTCGAAGTTGCCCTGCGCGGTACCGAAGCTGCCGCCCTGGAGCCACATCTCGCGAAAGGGCGTGAAGACCGGTCGCTTCGTGGTCGCGTCGAGAATGCCACCAGGCGAGCCCAGCCCGTAGAGGCCGGAGGCGGGCCCGCGCAGGACGGTCACCGCCTCCAAGCCGTAGGGCTCGAGCCGCGGGTAGTTGAAGCCGCTTCCGATCACCCGCAGGCCGTCGCGGTAGATGCCCTGGTTGGTGAGCACGTCGAAGCCGCGGATGAAGATCTGGTCGAAGCGCGGGTCGAAGCCCTGCGTGGCGACCGAGACGCCGGGGATGTACTGGATCGCCTCGGCGAAGCCCTGAACGTTGCGGTCGTTGAGCTGTTCGCGGGTGACGACGGAGATGGCTTGCGGGACCTCGATGACGGGGGTGTTGGTCTTGGTCCCGGCGGTGACGACGCGAGCGGTGTAGCCGGTGATGCCAGAGGGACCGCCACCGCCGCCGCTGGTGGCGGCCGTGCCGCCGTCGCCGCCGCTGAGGTTGACCCCACCGGAGCCCGTCGGTCCGGGAGCTGAGTTGCCGGGTCTTGCTGCCTCGACCGAGAGTTCGTTGAGCTGGACGGTCCCGTCCTGCGCCGCTACGGGGCCGGCGAGGGCGGTTGTGGCGAGAAGGATAGCGAGGAGCGAAGAGCGGTGGGACATAGATCACGCTGACACGCGCCCGAGCGGCGCATTGCCAGTGTGATCACCGTTCACGGCTCGTTGAACAAGCCGAAAACGTGTTCCAAAACACACACTTACAACAGTTCAAATCTGGAAGAATTCCAAGCTGTGCTTTGCGCCCGTCTGCTTACCACCCCCGTGCCGAAGTTGCTGGATGAAAGATGAACGACCGCTTTGGAGAACTGCTGACGGTGGTTCAAGCGGCTGGGTTGGGTCGGATGCGGAATGATCGGACAGGGTGGATTTCTGCCGGTCCGCTTCCGAGCGTCTCAGGCATCGAAGAAGACGTTGCCGCTCCCTCCGTAAACGGCCCCTCAGCACACTCCACTTGCGGTCCTCCAAGTCCGGACGTAACGTCTATCCGGCCTCAGGATAGGCCAACGGTCCGCGTGAAGGGCTTAGCCCATTCGGAATCCTTGATCATGACCTGACTTCCTGCCCAGCAACGCGGACGATGGGCGCTGAGGAAGGAAGGATTCCATGGCCGAAGCCGTCTTATCGCACGCCATTCAAAGGCATACGCTCCCAGAGCGTCCGAACCTTGAGTATCTTCGCAACGAAGCGAAGGCGCGGCTTAAGACGCTGCGTGTGTCAGATCCAACTGCGCAGTTGTCGAAAGCTCAAAAGGAGGTTGCCCGCAAATACGGGTTCTCTAGCTGGCGCCGACTGCGGGCAGAGGTTCAGAAGCTAACGGGTCAAACGAGCGCAGAAAGTACTGCCGATAAGGTTGAACGCCTAGCCGCGGAACAGGCGCTCCCTCGCAAAGCGCGGCCCATCGATCCCACAACGCTGGGTCAATTTATCGGCTTCTACCAATTGGCTCCCAAGAGTATCTTGACCATTGAGCGCGACGAAGATGGACTTATGTCAAGGCTGACGGGCCAAACATTCTATTCCTTGCTTGCGGAAAGTCCGACGAAGTTCTTTTATAGAAATTCGCTTATTAAGGCGCAGCTTAGTTTTGAAAGAGACGACATTGGCGCGGTGATCTCATTAGAGCTTCACCAAAACGGCATTGAACAATCCGCACCGCGCATCAGCCGTGAAAAGGCAGCTGCAGTCGAGCAATCCATCGAAGCACGAAAGGCTACGAACGAGCCAAGATCCGGTAGCGAGCAGGCGCTTCGTCGCATCATAAAAGCAACCCAACTTGGCGTTTCGGAACCTGATTTAATGGCTGCCGGCCTGGCACGAGCTTTCGAAGAGCAGATCCCAGATAACAAGCGAGCACTTAAAAGGTGGGGCGAGCTGAAATCCATCCAATTCAGGGGCATCTCGATGGCCGACGACTGCGACGTGTACAATGTTAAATTTGAGCAGGCCGAGACAGAATGGCGGCTTAGCTTGAACGATGCATCAAGGATCGAAATGGCTAGCTTTCGTATAGTACCATAACAATCAACGTCCGGGCGGCCGCTTTGTAGACCTGCCAGCGGCGGTCCGGACGGCTGGGGTCTGTCGCAAGCCGTAGGACCGCTTGGGTGGATTGCCGCCAGTCTGCTTCCGCTCGACATAGGGTGGAAGCGTACGTTCGTGTTTCCTCGCCGCCTGCTTCCACCGACCACCGACCGGCGTCGAATTCCAGCTGATGCTCGTGGCCAAGGGCATGACAACGCGTGCCGCGAGAGGGCTTCGTGCGGACCTCGATCACGGACCTCGGGCCGGACTTCGCGGCCCACGACCCCACCGATCATGCGGCTGGGCGCTGACGCCTCACGCTGTACCGCGGGCGTAATCCATGGCGTCGAGGTCGGCGATGAGGCCCCGGCCGTCAGGCTGCCAGCCGAGCCGGGACCGCGTCAACGCGCTCGACGCCGCCATGTCGGCCCCGGCAAACCCCGCCAACCATCCGAAATGCGCGGCGGCGGCATCAGGCGCGACGGAGGCCGCTGGGACGCCAAGGCCCCGGCCGACGGCTTCCGCGATGGCTCGAAGCGGGACGCCCTCCTCTGAGACGGCATGGTACCGGGCCCCCGCCTCGGCACGCTCCAGGGCCAGCACGTAGAGGCGGGCGACGTCGCGCCTTGGTCCCGCCGCCCAGCGGTTCGCCCCGTCGCCCACATAGGCGGAGACGCCCTTGGCTCGAGAATGGGCGACAAGATAGGTCACGAGGCCCTGCTTGACGGTGTCGTGCACTTGCGGGAGCCGCATCACCGACACGTTGACGCCCGCCTGCAGGAGCGCCTCACCCGCCTGTTCGGAGACGACACGGGGGTTCTGGTGGTCCCTGTCGAAGACGTCCTCGGTGGCCGTACGGCCGGACGACGGGCATCCCATCGCTACGCCGGACGTGATCAGCAGGGGCCGATCCGAGCCCTTCAGCGCGGAGCCAAGGGCATCGATGGCCCGCCGGTCCTTCTCGCAGTTAGCCACAAAGTCCGAAAAGTCGTCGTGATCGAATGCGGCATGGATCACGCCGTCGGCCCGGGCGGCCCCATCGTGTAGGCTGACCCGGTCCGTGAGGTCGCCCCGGTGCGGCTCGACCCCCGCCGTTCGGAGCGCCGCCGCGCCGGCCTCGGACCGGGTCAGCCCCAGGACCTGATGCCCGGAGGCAACGAGCTCCGGGATGAGCGCCGAGCCGATGAAGCCAGTAGCGCCCGTGAGGAATACGCGCATGGATGACTGTCCGCGTTGTGAGGAAACCCCACTTTCCTGCGGCTGGCGTCACCGTAAAATACGTGACCGTATCAGGGTATAATCTTTCACAGGATCGCCATGCCGGCCGGCTCAGAGAATCCCCTCGGCGCCTATCTACGAGACCGGCGGGCGAAGCTCGACCCGTCCTCGTTCGGGTTCGCGGGCCGCAGGCGGACGCCGGGCCTACGTCGGGAGGAGGTCGCCCAGCGTTCAAACATCAGCGCGACGTGGTACACGTGGCTGGAGCAGGGCCGCGGCGGTGCGCCCTCCGCGGACGTGCTGAACCGCATTGCCGCCGGTCTGATGCTGACTGATGCCGAGCGCGAGCACCTGTTCATGCTGGGCCTCGGGCGCCCGCCGGAGGTCCGCTACGCGGTCGCCAAGAGGGTCACGCCCCGGCTGCAGCGACTGCTCGACACGCTGGAGACCAGCCCTGCACTGATCAAGACAGCCACCTGGGACGTCGTCGCGTGGAACCGTGCCTCGGCCGTCGTGCTGACCGATTGGAACACGGTCCCGCCGGGCGAGCGCAACATCCTTCGCCGCATGTTCGGCTCCGGTCAGGTTCGCGCGATCCAGCATGACTGGGACAGCGTGGCCCGCTACGTGGTCGCGGCGTTTCGTGCGGATGCGGCCCGCGCCGGTGCGGCGTCCGAGGTCGGCACGCTGGTCGAGGAACTGTGCCGGACGAGCGAGGACTTCGCGGCGCTGTGGCGCGAGAACGAGGTGCACCATCACGGCGAGGGGACGAAGCGGTTGAAGCACCCAATCCTCGGCGCCATCGAGCTTGAGTATTTCTCCTTCGCCGTCGACGGTCGCCCCGACCTCGGCCTGATCGTCTATAACCCCACCACGCCGTCCGTCAGGAAGCAGATCCGCAGGCTGGTCGATGGTCGGCCCGGCGACGGCACCCGCACAGACCCATCGCTGTAACCGCGCGGTCGGCATCGACGTTTGGAAGTCGCAGCAGCGCCGACCGCGTCGGTGGAGATCGTCCCGTCGTCCATCGTGGACGGGCTTCGCCTTCCCAGATGGCGTCCTGATCATGCGCAACGAATATCGCGTCTGCTTCGGAGCATCGACAAAGAGATGCTGAAGGGCCGAGTTGGGTCGCAAGCGGAATTACCGCTCGGGGTGGATTTCGGCCAGTCCGCTCTTGAGCGGCTCACGCATCGAAGCAGACGTCGCCGTTTGGCCTACGGCTTGCGAACCCCTGGCTGTCGTCAGTCATATTTGAGTGCAGTGGCCGTTCGACAGCCGGGCTCCAGCAGCCGCTACACCTTGGCGCGCAACTTCACTCCCGAGCAGAAAAAAAACATGCTGTTTTAATCCGATGTCTCGATTGGACTCGGAACCGACGGAGATCCGAGCAATTGGGCGCATGAGCCTATCTAGGAACCGTCAAATCTCGGCAAAGAGTTCTGCGTGTCGAAATTATCGGTTGTACCAACTCTAATCGAAACAACTGCCCACATCGATAAGAAGCGTGCCTTCGAGTTCTGGCGCTACAGTGCGTTGGCTGGATTTGGTGATGTTGAACCAATAAGGCCTCGGGAGCCGTTCTCCGCCAAGCGTCTCACCGTAACAATTGGCGATTGTATACTTTTGCATACGGTCAGCAGTCCGGTTTCGTTAGAGATCAGGTCGCGCCACATCGACCGAAACGCGCAGGATATGGTGGTCATCCGGCTGGGCTTGGCTGGGCTCGGCTACCAGATGCAGCTCGATCGTGGAGGCCGCCTCGTTGCTGGTGATCTGAGCTTCCTAACAAGGAGCCGGCCTTTAGTGACAGGCACCCAGACCCCATACGAGGAGATCCGGCTTGCTGTGCCACGAGCAACCTTCGAAAGCCTAGTGCACTGACTCAGACGGATGGTTCAGGGGATCGGCTGACGGCGGCGAGGATGTCGGTGGCGGGCTTGGTCCAGACGAAGGGTTTGGCGCGCCGGTTGTGTTCGGCGATGTAGCGTTTGATCGCCGCCTGCAGATCGACGACGCCGGTGAAGGAGCCGCGTCGCAACCGACGACGGGTGAGCGCCGAGAAGAAGCCCTCGACGGCGTTGAGCCACGAGGCCGAGGTCGGGGTGAAGTGGAAGGTCCAGCGCGGGTGTCGGGCGAGCCAGGCGCGCACCTTCGGATGTTTGTGGGTGGCGACGTTGTCGAGGATCGCGTGGATCGCCTTGTCGGGCGGGACGGTGGCCTCGATGGTGTTCAGGAACCGGATGAACTCGCCGTTCCGGTGGCGCTGCATGCAGCGGCCGAGCACGGTGCCGGCCAGGACGTCGAGGGCGGCAAACAGCGTCGTGGTGCCGTGACGGGTATAGTCGTGGGTCTGGGCGGCGGGATGGCCGGATCCGAGAGGCTGGTCGGGGCGAGTGCGCTCCAGGGCCTGGATCTGGCTTTTCTCATCGATGGACAACACCACCGCGTGGGCAGGCGGGGCCATGTAGAGGCCGACGACATCCTCGACTTTGGTGGCGAAGGCGGGGTCGCGCGAGCGCTTGAACGTGCGCAGCCGATGCGGCTGGAGGCGGTGAGCGTCCCAGATCCGCTGCACGGCGCGCAACGAAATCCCGACAGCGCGGGCCATGGCACGGCCGGTCCAATGGGTGACCTCGCCGGGCGGCTCCGAGCAGGTCAGTGCCAGCACCTCGGCCACCGTCTCGGTCGAATGGGGCGGCGTGCCGGGCGGACGCGTCTTGTCGCGCAGCAGACCTTCCACGCCCGCCTCGGCGTAGCGCCGCTGCCAGCGCCACACGGCGGGGCGGCTGACGCCCGCCCGTCGGGCGACATCCTGGACGCTCAGGCGCTCGGCTGAGAACAGGACGATGCGGGCACGTTGGATATGTTTGAGTGGGCTGGAGCGGTCGCTGGCGATCGCAGCCAACCGCGCCGCGTCGGTCGGAGGAAGGAGCACGCATACCGTCTGGGCCATGGCCCAGACTCGCACGTCTCACCGACTCTGTGAATCCTCCGTCCGCGTCACCGCACTAG
>NZ_FNWP01000027.1:0-91403 GCF_900108435.1 Methylobacterium sp. 275MFSha3.1
AGGAACGGCGCCAGCCCGGTGCCGGTGCCCAGCAGGTACAGGTTGCGGCCCGGCAGCAGGTTGTCGAGCACCAGCGTGCCGGTCGGCTTCTTGCCGACGATGATCGGGTCGCCGACCTTCAGGTGCTGCAGCTTCGAGGTCAGCGGGCCGTCCTGGACCTTGATCGAGAAGAACTCCAGCTCCTCCTCGTAGTTGGCCGAGACCACCGAGTAGGCGCGCAGGAGCGGCCGGCCCTCGACCTCCAGCCCGATCATGGTGAACTCGCCGTTGCGGAACCGGAACGCCGGATCCCGCGTCGTGCGGAACGAGAACAGGTTGTCGGTCCAGTGGTGGACCGACAGAACGCGCTCCTCGTAGAACTTGCTCATCGACGGATCAGTCCTCGCTCAGGCGGACGCCGGGTCGGCAGTCCCGAACAGGTCGAGCAGCTTGCCGCCGCGGCCGTCCCACGCCGCGGCGTCGTCGGCCGGCTCGGTCCTCTCGGTGATGTTGGGCCAGAGATCGGCGTACTTGGCGTTGAAGGTCTTCCAGGCCGCCATCTCCGGTTCGGTGTCGGCCCTGATGGCATCGGCCGGGCATTCGGGCTCGCAGACGCCGCAATCGATGCACTCGTCCGGTTTGATCACCAGCATGGTCTCGCCGACGTAGAAGCAGTCGACCGGGCAGACCTCGACGCAGTCGGTGTACTTGCAGCGGATGCAGTTCTCGGTGACGACATAGGTCATGACTTCGCACCTCGGCGCAGGGGTCAGAGCAGCGCGGGGAGATCCTGGCCCTCGAGATCGATCGCCAGCCCCTTCATCGCCTCGGCGCTGACCTCGCCGCCCATCGCGCGCAGGCTCTCCTCGCGGATCAGCGACATCAGGCCCCGGCGCAGGCCCAGGAACTCGGACGACAGGGTCAGGGCCGGCTGGCGCGGGCGGGGCAGGGGCACCACGATTTCGGCCTTGATGCTCCCGGGACGCGCGGTCATCACGTAGACGCGGTCGGAGAGGAAGATCGCCTCGTCGATGTCGTGGGTCACGAACAGCACCGAGATCTTCAGGCGCTGCCACATGTTGGTGAGGATCTGCTGCATGATCAGCCGCGTCTGCGCGTCCAGGGCGCCGAACGGCTCGTCGAGCAGCAGGATGCGCGGGCCGGTGGCGAGCGCGCGCACGATGCCGACACGCTGCTTCATCCCGCCGGACAATCGGTCCGGATAGTGGTTCTCGAACGCCGTGAGCCCGGCGAGGCCGAGCAGCGTCCGCGCCTGTCGCTCGCGCTCGCTGCGCCGGACGCCCTTCATCTTCAGGCCGAACTCGACGTTCTCGCGCACCGTCTTCCAGGGAAACAGGGAGTATTGCTGGAAGATCATGCCGCGATCCGCGCTCGGTCCCGCGATCGCCTCGCCGTCGACGGTGACCCGCCCGGACGACGGCTTGAGGAAGCCGGCCAGCGCGTTGAGCAGCGTCGACTTCCCGCAGCCCGAGGGCCCGATGATCGACACGAACTCGCCGGGATGGACGGTGAGCGAGGCGTTCGAGACGGCCTCGACGGACCCCTCCATCGTCTCGTAGCGCAGGCAGAAGTCGCTGACCTCGATCAGGCCCCGGCTCGATTCGGCCATGGCAAGCTCCCGATTGGTGACGCGCGTGGAGGACCGGTCCCGCGAGGGCCGCGCCGGGCGGCCGGCCGAGGCCTTAGCGGGCCGCGGCCCAGGGCATGACGAGGCGGCCCACGAGACGGATCGCGAAGCTGGAGCCGAGGCCGAGCAGCCCGATCGTGATCATGCCGAGGGCGATGTCCGGGTACTGGACCAGCGAGTAGGCTTCCCAGGTGAAGTAGCCGATGCCGAACTGGCCGGAGATCATCTCGGCGGCGATCAGCGAGACCCAGGCCACGCCCATGCCGACCGTCAGCCCGGTGAAGATCTGCGGCAGCGAGGCCGGCAGGTAGACTTCGCGGAACACCGCCGCCTCGCGGGCGCCGAGGCAGCGTGCGGCCCGCACCAGGACCGGGTCGACCTGGACCATGCCCTGGAGGGTGTTGATCAGGATCGGGAAGAACGAGCCCAGGAAGGTGATGAAGACGATCGAGCCCTCGTTGGTCGGCCAGAGCATGATCGCCATCGGCACCCAGGCGATCGCCGGGATCGGCCGCAGCACCTCGCAGATCGGGAAGGCGATCTCGCGCAGGAGGCGGTAGCGCCCCATGAGGAGCCCGAGCGGCACGGCGACGCCGCCGGCCAGGAGAAATCCGAAGAGGATCCGGCGGCAGGAGATGAGCACGTGGTCGCCGAAGTTCGGGCTGCGCAGGGCGATCGCCGCGCGGTCCACGACGTCCATCGGCGTCGGGATGTTCAGGAACCGCACGTAGAGGGTCACGCGGTTCGCGGTCAGATACTGCCAGAGCGCGACGAACAGGATCAGGGAGGTGAGCCCGATCAGCGCGGCTCGGAACGCGCCGTGATGCAGCCGCAGCCAGCGGCGGACGCGGCCGGTCGCGGGCCGGGCGGACGCGGCCGGGGGCGGGAGGGGCGCCGCCCGCGGCGGGCGCGACTCGGCGGCGGGCCGGAGAGCGACAGCTTCCATGCGGTTCTAGCCTCCCGTCACAGCGGCCTTCAGGGCCTCGTCGTAGGGCATCACCGTGCCGCCGCCCCGCGCCGCGGCCTCGGCGTCCTGCTTCAGCAGGAACGGCGCGATGCCGCCCTTGCCGTCGACGACGTAGAAGGCCTCCCGGGCGAACAGCTTGATGCCGCGGGCCGTGTCGAAGACGTAGGCGACGTCGACGGCCTGCCCCTTGGACTTCATCTCGTTCAGCGCGCCGAGCGTGCAGGCCGCGCTCGCGTAGGGCTGGATCGCCCCGCCCTTCACCCAGATCTCGCCGGCCTTGCGCGGCTCGGTGACGGGCCTCTTGCAGTACGTGTCCTCGCCGCGCACCTCGTAATTGGCGGTGCTCGCGCGCTGCTGCGCGTAGTCCAGGCCGCGCTCGGCGAAGACCTTGCGCAGCGCCCCGTCGTCGACCCACGGACCGACGTCGAACGTCTTGATCCGGTCGAGCCGCTGCAGGACCTTGACGTCCTCGCGGGCGGCCTCGACCAGCTGCGGCTTGATCGTGGGATCGACGGTCATGATCCCGCCGGGCCCGAGGAAGATGTAGACCACCTCCTTGTCGGTGCCGGTCCAGGCCGCGATCTGCTCGGCGGCGCGCTTCGGATCGGCCTTGACCCAGGCGTCGGCGTCGAGGACGGCCTTCAGGTAGGCCTCGACGATCTCGGGGTAGCGGTCGGCGAAGTCGGAGCGCACGACCACGCCGTGCCAGGTCGGGAGGTTGGTCTCGACGCCATCGAACACTTTGCGCGCGAAGCCGCGGAACGGCAGAAGTTCGGCGAAGGGGACGAAATCCGCGTGCGCGTCGATCTTCCGCTCCTGGAGATTGGTCGAGCCGACCTCCGGGCTCTGGCTGACCAGGCGGAAATAGGTGGCCGGGTAGCCCTTGTCCTGCAGCGCCTTCAGGACCATCCCGTGGGCCGCCGACCCGAAGGGCACGCTGACGACCTTGCCTTTCAGATCCTCGAACGAGAAGTATTCGGAAGCCTTGTTGACCACGATCCCGTTGCCGGATCCGTGGAGATTGTAGGCGGCGACCGCGATCAGCCGCGATTGGCTCTCGGGATTGTTCTGGAACGTCGCGCCGTTGACGACGAGCGGGTAATCGCCCATCGCGCCGAACTGCAGCTTCCCGGCCATCATGCCGTTCGTGACCGGCGGCCCGGACGTGAAGTTCTGCCAGTCGAGCTGGATGGTCGTGCCGGCGTACTTGCCGGTCTTGGGCAAGTACTTCTCCAGCAGCTTGAGCTGGCGGATCACCACGCCGACCGTCGCGGTGTTGGTCGTCGTGTCCTGCGTGCCGATGCCGACGGTGAGGGTCTCGGCGCGGGCCGGTGCCCCGATCCCGGCTCCCGCCAGCGCGAGGAGCGCGAGAGCGGAGACCGATCTGAGCCCGGGAAATCGTCCAGTCATCGCCCGCTCCAACATTTCGGCCTGATGTCGCGAAGACATCGACGGCATGATCGGGCGCTGCGGCGCGTCCGATCAAATGCCGAGGACGCCTGCGGGTCGATTAGTTGCGCAAAAAAGTCGAGCGGCTCCGGATGTGCTGCGGTTTTGTGCGGGACGCTCGCGTTTTAGGCGCATTCCTCGCCGCCGCGCATCGCCGCGAGGATGTCGGGACGCAGCACGACGATCTGCGTGCGCCGCGTGACGAGGACGCCCTGCTCCGAGAGCCGCTTCAGGCTGATCGTCACCCATTGCCGTGTGGCGCCGACCATGTGGGCGAGGTCGGCGTGCGTGAAGGTCGCCGCGATCACCGTCCCGTCCTCCTCCGCGACGCCGTAGAGGTCGCACAGGTGCAGGAGCAGGTGGGCGAGGCGCTCGGTGATCGAGCGGGTCCCGAGCATCTGGGCCAGGGTCGAGTAGCAGCGGCCCTTGAAGGTCAGGCCGTCGATGACCCCGATCGCGAGGGCCGGGATCTGCGTCACGAGCTGCCGGAGCGCCTTGGCCGGCAGGTGCAGCACGCTGGAATTGCTCGCCGCCATGCCCGACCATTTGTGGAGGCCGGCGCCGAACACGTCGGGACCGCCGACGAAGTTGCCGGGGTACCAGTAGGCCAGCGTGATCTCGCGACCGGACGGCGCGGCGTAGAAGACCCGGATGCGGCCGCTCTCGACGATCCAGATCCCGTCGTTGGGCGTCTCCTGGGTGAACAGGGTCGCGCCGCGGTAGAGCACGCGGCGCCGGCCCTTCTCCAGCACGAGGGCGACCTCGCGCTCGGTCAGCCCGTCGAGGAGAGGGCGCTGCCCGGTTCCGGCCTTGGGCGCGGCCTCGGACAGCAGGAGGGCGCTCGCCTGGGTCTGGAGCCCTGCCGGGGCCTGAGACGGGCGTATCGGCGCCGTGGTCTGCATTGCCGCCTCCAGCATCCTACCTGCCGCGGCGCAGCAAACCCTGTACCAGCTCTAAACTGGCCGCCGGCACCGGCAGCGTCTGGATATCGCGGAGCCGAGCGGACGTGAAGCGGCGCCGCACCCGGAGGATGCGGCGCCGCGACGAGGCCGAGACGGCCGGATCGATCAGGGGCGTCCCTGACAGCGTCCGATCGCCCACTGGATGAGCTTGCGCACGTCGGGATCGGGATCGTTGGCGGCCGCCTCAAGGGCCGAGAGGCCTCGCGGGTCGGCGATCTCGCCGAGGGCTGCGGCCGCCTCCTTGCGCAGGTTGCTGACCTCCGAGGTCAGCGCCCGGCCCAGGATCTCGACGGCCGCCGGCGCCCGGATCCGGCCCAGGGCATTGGCCGCCTTGGTGCGGACCTGCCAGACGGGATCGTCCATCACGGCGATCAGGGGCGCCGTCGCCTCGGGCAGCCGGATCTTGGCGCAGGAGACGGCCGCCTCCTCGCGAACCTGCCAGTGCTCGTCGGACAGGCCGGCGATCAACGTGCCGATGCCCGGACCGCCGGGGCGCAGGAAGACCAGCGCCGCCATCGTGGCGCGCCGGACCGTCGGGTCGGGGTCGCCCGCGGTGGCGATCAGCGCTGGCAGCGCCTCCTCGGCCTTGAGGTAGCCGATGACGCCGAGACCTTCGCGGCGCACCTCCGGGGACGGGCTCTGGAGCGCCTTCAGCGCGGCCGACAGGGCGTCCGGCAGGACGAGCTCGCGCAGGGCCCGCAGGGCGGAGGCCTGCACGAACGGGTCGGTGTGCGCGGCGCGCTCGATCAGGAGCGGTCCGCAGGCCGGCTCCTTCTTCTCGGCCAGGGTATCGGCGGCGGTGCGGCGCACGGCCTCGTCGTCGTCCTCCAGGGACCGCACGAGGCCCTCGACGACGTCCGCGCCGTCGTGCTCGTCCAGCGCCTTGGCCGCCGCGGCGCGGACGGCCGCGTCCGGATCGCCGAGGCCCTTGAGGAGCAGGACCTTCGCCGCGGGGCCGACGGCCTCGGCGAGCTCCATCATCGCGACGCGCCGGACGCCGGCGTCGGCACTCGCGCAGCGCTCGGCCACGTCGTCGAGATCGTCGTCGAAGGAATCGAACACGGGGCTCATGGTCGGCCTCAGCGCAGCAGGTAGGGAATATTGACCTTGACCGCGTTCGTCGGGCAATCGACCTCGCAGGGCATGCAGTACCAGCACTCGTCGTACTTCATGTAGGCCTTCTGCCGGATCTCATCGATCGCGAGGATGTCGAGCGGGCAGACGTCGACGCAGACGCGGCAGCCCTTCTCGGCGATGCACTTGGCGTCGTCGATGACGACCGCGGCGCTGCTGGCCTGATTGATGATCGGCATGGATCGATCTCCGGTACGGGGCGGGATTACTCGGCGGCGGCCGGCGTCTTGATGCGGAGCTGGTGGTAGGCGCCCATCTCCTCGGCGGCGACCGGCACGATGAACGGGTCGACGGCGCGCTTCGCGTGGGCCATCCGGCCCTGGCCGTCCTTGAACAGGACCGTGTGGCAGGCCCACTCGGCGTCGTTCGTCTCGGGATAGTCGATGCGCAGGTGGTAGAAGCCCCAACGGCTCTCGGTGCGGTAGAGCGAGGCCGCCGCCGCCATGTCGGCGCAGTCGAGGATCGTCTGCATCTCGAGCGCCCGGTGCAACTCGTGCGGGTCGCGGGCGCAGAGCAGGTCGAGGTCCTCGCGGATCTCGGCGAAGCGGCGCTGGCCGAGCTCCATCTTTGCCGTGACCTTCGGCGGCTCGAGATAGTCGTTCACCAAGCGGCGGGTCTTGAACTCCATCTCGTGCGGGGTGAGCCCGTCGACGCGCCGGGTCGGCGCCAGGACCCGTTCGCGCTCGACGGCGATGTCCGCCGGGTCATGGTCGGCGAGGGCGTTGGCCGTGCAGTAGGCGGCGGCGTCGGCCCCGGCGATGCCGCCGTTCACGAAGGCGCCCAGCATGTAGTTGTGCGGCACGCTCGCCATGTCGCCGACCGCGTAGAGGCCGGGGACCGTCGTGCGCGCGAACTCGTCGACGAACACGCCCGAGGCCGAGTGGCCCGAGCAGAAGCCGATCTCGGAGATGTGCATCTCCACGGGACGCTGGCGGTAATTGGTGCCGCGCCGCTCGTGGAAGCGTCCGCGGGAGGGGCGCTCGTTCGAGTGCAGGATCGTCTCGATCTCGGAGATCGTCTCCTCGCGCAGATGGTCCATCTTGAGGAAGACCGGGCCGTTGCCGCCCTGCAGCTCGCGCCAGAACTCGAGCATCATCTGTCCGGACCAGTAATCGCACTCGATGAAGCGTTCGCCGCGATTGTTGGCCGTGTATCCGCCGAACGGGCCGGTGACGTAGGCGCAGGAGGGGCCGTTATAGTCCTTGATCAGCGGGTTGATCTGGTAGCACTCGAGGTTCGCGAGCTGCGCGCCCGCGTGGTAGGCCATCGCGTAGCCGTCACCGCAATTCGCCGCGTTCTCGTAGGTCCCGAACAGGTACCCGGAGGCCGGCAGGCCGAGGCGGCCGGCGGCCCCGCAGGCGAGGATCACCGCCTTGGCCTTCACCACCAGGAACTCGGATGTGCGGGTGTTGACGCCGATCGCTCCGGCAATGCGCCCGTCCGCGCCCTTCAGCAGGCGCGTCGCCATGTACCGGTTCGTCACGCCGACCTGGAGGCGGCGGAGCTGCCGGTAGAGGACCTTCTTGACGTTGTGCCCTTCCGGCATCGGCAGCACGTAGGTCCCCATGTGGTGGACCTTGCGCATGTTGTACTCGCCCGAGCCGTCCTTCTCGAATTTGACCCCGAGCTTGTCGAGGTACTGGATCATCGGGAACGACCCCTGCGCGTAGGCCATCACCGCCTTCTGATTGACGATGCCGTCGTTGGCGACGGTGATCTCCTTCACGTACTGCTCGGGGGTGGCGTAGCCCGGCACGACGGCGTTGTTCAGCCCGTCCATGCCCATGCTGATCGCGCCCGAGCGCTTGACGTTGGCCTTCTCCATCAGGACGACCCGGAGCTTCGGATCGGCTTCCTTGGCCTTGATCGCGGCCATCGGGCCGCCGGTGCCGCCGCCGATTACCAGGATGTCGGTCTCGATAATCTCGGTCTTCGTCGCGGATTCGAACGCGTTCATGGCAAGATCTCGCGTCAGGTCAGGGGCGGGGCGTGTGGGATCGCCGGAGGATCGGATCGCGCGGTCAGGCGGCCTGCGCGGCGTCGGGCGGGTCGTCGACGGCCTCGGCGACGAGGGCGCGCAGGTAGGACCAGGGGAAGATCCCGCGGGCGTGGCCGTCGGAGAACGCGATGTGGACGGCGTAGCCGCCCATCGGTTCGACCCGCGCGACGGCGATGTCGGCGGCGGCCTGAGGTAAGCGTCGCTCGACCCGGTCACGGGTGCACCACGCGCAGCGGCAGCGCAGCCGCAGCCGCTCCGCCGACAGCGTCGCGGTCAGCCCGTCGCGCCATTGCAACCGGAGGCCGGTCCCGCCGCGCGCGAGGGTGGCGGCCTCCGGGATCGCCTCGGGATCGAACGGGGGCGGGTTCGGAACCCCGGTCGCGTGGTGTGCCATCCGCTCCTCCTCTGTGCCGGCGTCACAGAAGCCGAGGGGCGGGCGATCCGACAGCAATTAGTTGCTGAGAATCTCAGTCAGGCCGCCGGCCGTGGCGACACCGACCGGCTCGGAGACCGGAGCCGGGTCGTCGGCCGCGGCTGCCCGCGGACAGCGACCGCCCGGTGATCCGGACCTACGGCTCGGTCGTCTTCGTCTCGGGCCCGCAGATGCCCCGGAGTGCCGTCCAGGCGGCGCCGGACAGGATCTGGCGTTCGGCCGCCGCAGGGCCCGCCTGGGCGCGGATCGCGGCGGCGCGCTCGCGCGTGAAGGGATGGCTGCGCAGCAGGTCCAGCACGTCGCTCTTCCCGTCGTGCTTGTCCTTGGCGATGCGCTCGAGGATGTCGGCGAGCGCCGCGCCGTTGCCGCCCGCGCGGGTCATGAGGTCGACCGCGTAGGCGTCCGCCGCCCGCTCGGCGTCGCGGCTGTAGCCGGCCGAGAGCACCGCGTCGCCCAGCGCGATGATGATGGTCGAGCCGGTCAGGTCCCCCAGGACGAGGCTCAACAGGAACGAGGTGCCCGACGCCCGGATGAGGGAGCGGGTCGGATCGCGTCGGCGGACGTGGCCGAGCTCGTGCGCCAGGACCGCCGCGGCCTCGTCGGCCGAGCGCGCCCGCGCGATGAGGTTCGAGAGCACGATCACGCGGGCGCCCGGCAGGGCGAAGGCGTTGGCCGTGCCGTGCCGGCGCACGCTCACGGCCACCTCGGGAGGCAGCGAGCCCTCCGCCCGACCGGCCGCGACGAGGCGGGCCACGAGCGTGTCGAGCGCCGCGCGGCCGGCCGGCTCCGCGCAGGCCGGCGGGGCGCCGAGGAAGCGCAGGACCTGCGGTTCCGCCACCGCCCCGAGCCGCGACTCGGCCGCGTCCGGCACCAGCGGGGCCAGCAGCCCGGCGATCTGCGGGACGCCGAAGACCGCCACGAGCAGGACCGAGAGACCGGCCGCGAGAGACCAGAGCACGAGCCGCACCGTGCCGCCCGAGCGCTCCCGGCGATGGAGGTCCGGGCAGCGCGCCGCGAGCGCGGCGGCGAGCGTCGCGTCCGAGAACTCCACGCGGACCGGCTCGCCGGCCGGACCGATCCGCATCAGCGGCGGCACGGACACGGCGGCGCGCAGGTCGAGCAGGTTCCAGTCCTGGGCGATTCCGGGCCCGGAGACGCGGAAGCGGTCGTCGAGGCGCAGCGCGACGGGATGTGCCCGCGCGCTGACGCCGTCGAAGAAGCGGCCCTCGACCTCGATCGGCGTCGCGTCGATCGCCTGGGAAGCGCGGGTCAAGCGTCAGAAGCCGATCTGGAGCGCGCCTCCGACGTCGAGCGCGTCGGCGAGGCCCTCCTGCAGACCGCTGCCGGCACCGCGGGACGAGGCGAGGACGGCATCCAGGGCTTCGGGATCCGTCACGGTCGTGCTCGTCGCGACCGCCGCCCACAGGCGAGCCTGCACCACGCGCACGTAGAGCACCGCGAACAGCGGCGCGCCGACCAGGTAGATGAGGACGACGAGCCAGTGGAGCATGCTGAGATCGCCCGCCGCTCGTGCGGCGAAGATCAGCAGAGCCGCGACGAGGCCCAGCACGACGAGGAAGCCCAGGAGCGACAGCATGTAGACGATGTACGGCCAGTAGAACTGCCGCGCCTTCAGGCTCGAGGCGAGGCGGGCGTGACCGAGGCTCGCGGCGCCCATGAACGCCCGCGTCTCGCGGGCGCGGTAATACGGGAGCAGGACCAGCGCCGCGGGCACGCAGATCGCGGCCACGAACCCCATGGCCTGGAGGAGGATGCCGATGCTCGAGGCCGCGTAGGCGGGATTGAGGATCGTCTGGCCGGCCTTGCCGCCGGGCTTCGGTACCAGAAGATCCGTGGGCAGCGAGAAATCCGCCGCGACCAGGAGGGCGATGCCGAGCCCGATCAGCGGCCCCAGCCCGACCCCGTACAGCAGGAGCCAGGGACCGAGCACGCTGCGTCCCCGCGCCGTCGAGTGCATCCGGCTGGTCCCGACCAGGGTGTGGTCGATGCGGTAGCGTTCCAGGCTCGCCCGCATGAACGGGAAGGCCAGGCCGAAGGTGACGAGCGTGAGCAGCCACCAGCCGCCCGCGCGGGCCGCGTAGGCGAGGCCCGAGCCGTCCTGCCCGAGGCGGATGCCGCGCCAGAGCGTCCGCATCGCGCGGTAGCGGCGCCCGCGGTAGATCGCGAATTGTCCCAGCAGGAACAGGAACACGAAGGAGATCACCACCGAGAACGGGGCGAGCGCGGGCGCGACGAGCGAGAGCGCGAACAGCGCGACGTAGATCGGCACGAGGATCGCGAGCGCGACGAGGAAGCCGAGGAACAGTTCCTTGCCCGTGCCGGTATACTCGGCGGGCGAGCCGTCGAGCGCGGTGCGCTCCCAGAAGAAGCGGCGCAGATTGGTGACGTACCAGAATCTGTAGATGCCGAAGGTCACGATCGAGAGCAGAAAGCCCTTCAGCGCCAGCCAGGTGAGACCTTTCACCCGCGGGTCGAAGGTTACGGCGGCCACGCGCGTGCCCGGAGCGCCGCTCCGCGTGTCGAACTGGGTGCCGATTGCCAAATTCATGGATCCGTCGATCGTCCCGTCGCGTTTCGCGGCCAGACACTAGGAAGGAAGGCCTGCGCTGACCAGTTCCGCGCGGCCGGAATTCTGTCCCGTCCCCGCAATGTCGTGCCGCGACTGTTCGAAATGCGGGGCGTCGTTAACGCGCGGTCTCCGGTTGCCGGACACGCGTTGCCGGGCGATGCGACCGAGCCGCCGCGACGGGGTGCGCACCGCGCCCGGCCGCCGTTCGGCGCGTCCCTAGCCCAGGACCGACAGAGCGGCCGCGAGGTCGGCGACCAGATCGTCCGGGTGCTCGATCCCGATCGACACCCGGATGGTCGCGTCCGTGATCCCGAGCCGGTCGCGCACCGCCTTCGGCACGCCGGAATGGGTCGTGGAGGCCGGGTGGCTGGCGAGCGACTCGGTTCCGCCCAGGCTGACGGCGAGCTTGAACAGCTGGAGGCCGTTGAGAACCCGGAACGCCTCGGCCTCGCCGCCGACGATGTCGAACGAGAACGTCGAGCCCGGCGCCGCGCACTGCTTGGCGTAGACCTGCGCCTGCCGCGACCCCGGCTCGAGATGCGCGAGGTGGTGGAGGCGCGCCACCTTCGGGTGCGCCGCCAGCATCCCGCCGACGATCTCGCCGTTGCGGTTGGCGGCGCTCATCCGCAGCGACAGGGTCTCGAGCGAGCGCCCGAGCATCCAGCAGGAATGCGGGTCGAGACCGGTCCCGATCGCCGAGCGCAGAAGTCGCACCGGCTTCATCCGCGCCGCCGAGCCGAGGGCGGCGCCGGCGATCAGGTCCGAGTGGCCGCCGACATACTTCGTCAGGGAGTAGACCGAGATGTCGGCGCCTTCGCGCAACGGGTGCTGGAAGAGGGGCCCGAGCAGGGTGTTGTCGCAGACGACGACCGGCGCCTCGCCGCCCTGCCGGGCGCCGATCTCCTCGGCGACCGCCCGGACGAGGCCGAGGTCGACGAGGGTGTTGAGCGGGTTCGAGGGGGTCTCGACCATGACGACGCTGACGCGTCCCGCGCCCGCCGCGCGGTCGGCCGCGGCGCGCACGCTCGCCGGATCGGTGCCGTCGGAGAACCCGAACGGCGCGATGCCGAACCCGGCCAGGGTCTTGGCGATCAGGGTCTCGGTGCCGCCGTACAGGGGTTGCGAGTGCAGGATCGCGTCGCCGGGCCGCGCGAAGGCCAGGATCGTGGTGGCGATCGCCGACATGCCGGAGGAGAAGACCAGCGCGGCCTCGGCCTCCTCGAAGACGGCCAGCCGGTCCTCGACGATCTCGCTGTTCGGGTGATTGAAGCGCGAGTAGACCAGCCCCGCCGCCTCGCCGACCGGCGGTTCGCGCCGTCCCGAGACGTAGTCGAAGAAGGCTTTGCCGTGCTCGGCCGAGGTGAAGACGAAGGTCGATGTCAGGAAGACCGGCGGCTTCACCGCGCCCTCGGACAGGGCCGGGTCGTAGCCGTAACCGAGCATCAACGTCTCGGGACG
This sequence comes from Methylobacterium sp. 275MFSha3.1, assembly GCF_900108435.1. NCBI lineage: Bacteria > Pseudomonadati > Pseudomonadota > Alphaproteobacteria > Hyphomicrobiales > Methylobacteriaceae > Methylobacterium > Methylobacterium sp. 275MFSha3.1. The sequence goes on from NZ_FNWP01000027.1 coordinate 12,620, forward strand.
GAGCGGGCGGTCGCCGAGCGCCCTCCGGTGGTAGCGGTCGTCGGACATGCTGGCCTCGCTCCGACAGGCCCCAGCCCGGGGCTGGGCAGCCCGGTTGCGCTCTGACTCCGGGATTCCGGACGCGGGAGCATGGCACAGGCAGGGCCGCTACGGAACGCCGCCGCGGTCCCGACGCGCCGCGGCGGAGGGCGCCGCAAGTCTCAGCTGGACCGCGCCGCGCCGCCCGAATCCAGGCGCTCCAGGACGCGGGCGACGTCGGCCGTCGTCATCTCCCACTCGTTCTGGAAGTTGGCCACGACGCCGCGCATGAAGCGCAATTGCAGGCGCTCCGCCTCCGCCGCGTCGCCGAGATGATCCACCAGGATCGCGTAGGCGAGCTGCGAGGGCTCGGGACCCTCGTAGCTCCACTCGAAGCCGTTCCGGGAGTAGCACTTGGCCTCGGCCCGATCCGGCAGCGGCGCCCCGTTCACCGTGACGACGATCCCGTCGATCGTCCGATCCCCGGCATAGACCTTGTCCATCACCGCGCCTCCCGGATCCGGTGGCGCGGGGTGCGGCCGTCGGAGCGGTTGCGCATCACCTCGGGGAAGATCCAGAGGCTGACCACCATGAACGGGCCGAGGAAGGCCACGGCCCAGCGCGGCCCGGTCTGGCCGAGATGGCCCATGTAGAACCAGCCGGCGAGCGCCGCGAGCGCGACGGCGACCGACAGGCCGAACTTGATCGGAAACGGCATCGGATCCCTCCCGGATCGCGCGTGCGGGTCAGAGGACGAAGACGGCGCCGACCTGCTGCAGCAGGCCGAGGGCGCCGCAGAGGGCGGCGAGCACGATCGCCAGGCCCGCGATGCCGTCGCGCCAGCGCTGGGGCCAGACGTTGAACAGGCCGGGCGCGAACAGGATGGCGAAGCCGCCCACGATCACGAGGCTCGACCAGCGGAGTTCGGCGACCCCGTAGGCGAGCATCCCGCCGGTCAGCGCCGCGAGCAGGAGGACGTTGGCCGCGATCAGCGCGAGGCCGAGGGGGCGCGCCCTCAGGTCGGGGCGGGTCTCCAGCGGGAACATCCCGGCCAGCACGTAGAAGCCGGTGCAGGCGACCCCGGCGAAGAGGGCGAACCACGCGAGCGCGGCGACGTTCGGTTCGATCATGTCCATGGCGGCGTTCCGGGCTGCTCGTCAGTCTAGGCGGCGGGTTGCGCGGCGGGTCACTCGGCGGCCTGCATGGCCCGGGGCTCGGGGGCACCGGGCGTGCGCGCGGTCTTGCGCATGTCGGTCTTCACGTGGCGCGTGTCGTAGCCGTTGAAGAGCGTCCCGATGAGACCGCGGTTCAGGTCCGAGGTGCCGAACAGCCAGTCCATGATCGGGAAGGTCAGGTTCATGTTCCGCTCCATCATGATCGATTGGTCGTGATGGGCCGTGTGGTGCCGCCGGTTCGTGTTGATGAACGGCATGTTGCGGACGAACCAGTTCTCCTCGACGTGGCAGCAGAAGTGCATGAACTCGTAGATCATGTAGATGCTGGTCGTCGTGGTGATGAACAGCCACCCGACATTGGGCGTGAAGATGTTGCCGAGCACGACGGCGCCGGGGATCGACATCAGCGTGAACGTCGCCAGCGCGTAGGGCGGGAAGAACGTCACCCGGTAGTCCCGGTGGTCGGCGAAGCGCATCTCGTGGTCGGTGAAGAACTGGTGATGCTGCAGCGTGTGCCGATTATAGACGGCCCGCCCGATCGGATTGCTCTGCGGCCGGTGCATCACGTAGCGGTGGAGCCACCACTCGAAGAAATTGCAGAACAGGAACACGACCGGGACCGTCGCGAGCTCGATCCAGCTCGGCGCGTGGATGTTCGAGACGTAGATGTACAGGGCCGTCAGGCCGATCGTGTAGATGATCGCGATGTGCAGGACGCCGTTGTACCAGCCGGCCACGCGCTGGCGGTAATTGGCGCGGTAGTTCCGCTGCCGCTCGCTCATGCGGGTGTTGGCGAGTTCCATGGTGCGTCTCCTCGCTGGGATGGGGGTGACGACGCGCCCCCGCCCGGGATCTGTCTTGCTAGAGATACCGGTGATATATCAGTTGTCAACCTGACCGGACGGCGGCCGCGTCGCCACCGTCCGGTCGGGGCCGGTCCGGTCAGTGCGAGATGGCTTCCAGGGACTTGCCCTTGGTCTCGATGCCGAGGAACCCGACGCTCGCGGCCGCGATGACGAACGAGCCGGCGCCCAGGGCGAAGACGCCGCCGTGGCCGAGCACCGGCAGGATCAGGCCGATGGCGAAGGGTCCGATGAGCGAGCCCACGCGGCCGATGGCCGAGGCGCAGCCGGCCCCGGTGGCGCGGGCCCGCGTCGGGTAGAGTTCGGGCGTGTAGGCGTAGAGCACCGACCACATGCCGAACAGGAAGAACTGCATCATCAGCCCGTAGGCGATGAGCCAGCCGAACGACGGCGAGTGCCCGTACAGGTAAGCGGCAACGGCGCTGCCGAGGAGCATCAGGACGGCGGTGGGCTTGCGGCCCCAGCGCTCGACGAGGATCGCCGAGGCGATGAAGCCCGGCACGCCCGCGAGCGAGATCAGGATCGTGTAGGTGACCGACTTGGCGACGCTGTAGCCGGCCTCCTGCAGGAGCGCGCCGAGCCAGGTGGTGAGGCCGTAGAAGCCCAAGAGGGCGAAGAACCACGTCAGCCAGATCATCACCGTGCGGCTGGCATAGCCGGGGCTCCAGAGTTCGAGGAACGAGAAGCGCCGCTCCCCCCGCGCCGGCTCGGGCAGGACGGTCGGCTCCGGAAGCGGACGCCCGTCGAGGCGCAGCGCGACCTGCCGCTCGATCTGCGCCATCACACGGTCTGCCTCCGCGTGCCGGCCGCGGTCGGCGAGCCAGCGGGGCGATTCCGGCACGAGGAAGCGGATCACGAACAGGAACAGCGCCGGCACGGCCTGCGCGAGGAAGACAGCGCGCCAGTCGAAATAGCTGAGCAGCACGTAGCTGAGGCAGCCGGCCGCGATGAAGCCGAGCGGCCAGAACCCTTCCATAATGGCGAGGTAGCGGCCGCGCTTGGCGGTCGGCAGAAACTCCGAGACGATGGCGAGCGCCACCGGGAACTCCATGCCCATGCCGAAGCCGAGCAGCAGGCGGGCATAGCCCAGCATCGTCGCGTCCGGGGCGTAGGCGCACCAGAGGCTGCCGAGCCCCCAGAACACCATGCTGATCTGGAAGACCACCTTCCGCCCGAACCGGTCGGCGAGCATGCCCGACAGGGCCGCGCCCGCGAACATGCCGATGAAGCTCATGCTTGAGAGCAGTCCCGCCTGGGCGGTCGTCAGGCCGAACTCGGTCTTGATCGACCCGAGGAGGAAGGTGAGCGAGCCGAGATCGATCGAATCGAAGAACCACGCCGTGGCGATGATGAGGAAGATGTTGCGCTGGAAGGCGGTCATCGGCAGCCGCTCGAGGCGCGCCGCGATCAGCGCGCCCGACCCGACCGCGGCGCGGGCGGTGGCGTCCGCGGTCACCCGATCCGGCAGCACGTCGCCGGCGGAAATCGCTACAGGCCCTGCCATGGCTCAACCTCCCTCGCAGTTATATGCGGCGAGTCGTCATGCAGGATATTACTAAGATGCGCAAGATATATCAGGCGTATGCCCTTGCGCGGTGCGCGGGCCCGCCCCATGCACGCGGATGGCGGCGTGGTGTGCGGGCCCGGCCGTGGCGGGGGTGTCGTCCATGAACTTCGTGACCGGGAAGACGACGTCCATCCGCGCCGCCGAGCCGGGCCGCAAGCGGGCGCGGAAGGCCGTGAAAGGGGCGTCCCAGGAGGTGTCTCAGGAGGCCGCCCAGGAGGCAACCCATGCCGCGGGCGGTAACGACGATCTGCCCGACCTGACGCTGACCGACCGGGCCTACCAGCAGCTGGAAGAGATGATCACGACCCTGGTGCTCCCGCCCGGCCTCGTGCTCGGCGAGCAGAACCTGGTTCAACGGCTCGGGATCGGACGGACCCCGATCCGGGAAGCCCTTCAGCGCCTCGCGCGCGACGGGCTCGTCGTGGTCATGCCGCGGCGCGGCATCCTGGTGTCGGACATCAACGTGCGCTCGCAGCTGCGGCTCCTTGAGACGCGGCGCGTCCTGGAGCGCCTGATCGCCCGCCTCGCCGCGGAGCGATCCACCCGCGAGGAGCGCGAGGTCTTCGCGGGGCTCGCGCAGGACATGCGCGACGCGGCCGCGGCGTCGGACGATCTGGCGTTCATGCGCCTCGACCGGCAGTTCAACGAGCTGATCGCGACGGCCTCGCGCAACGAGTTCGCCGTGCGCTCGCTGGAGAGCATGGCGGGCCTGTCGCGGCGGTTCTGGTACCAGCACTACAAGCAGGCGGCCGATCTGCCGCTGACCGCCAACCTCCACGCGGACGTCTGCGAGGCGGTCGCGCGACGCGACGTCGAGGCTGCCGGCGCCGCGTCGGACAGGCTCGTCGACTACATCGAGAGCTTCGCCCGCAAGACGTTGGATCTCTGAGGTCGCGCGACGGGACCCGTGTCGGGCGGTCGGCGCGGCGGTCAGTCAGGGGAGGGGCGGGCGGCGGCCGGCGATCCGGTCCCGGCCGCCCCTCTGTCGTGACCCCTACGACGCGACGCGCGCGGAGTCTCCGAGGCGGGGTGCTCCCGGCGAGCCGGTCACGCGGGTGCTCCCAGAGCGACCGGCTGGGTCGCGCGGCGGTAGATCAGGAGCGTGGCGACGAGGCCGCACGCCCCGCCGAAGGCCATCCACAGCCCGGGGGCCGCGCGGTTGCCCGTGGCCTCGATGAGCCACGTGGAGACGAGGGGCGTGAAGCCGCCGAGGAGCGCCGTCGCCAGCGAGTAGGCGAGGGAGAACCCGGCCGTGCGCACGCTCGCCGGGATCACCTCGGTCAGCGCGACCACCATCGCGCCGTTGTAGCTGCCGTACAGGAAGGACAGCCACAGGAGGGCGATCAGCATGTTCCCGAAGCTCGGGTTGGCCACGAGCCAGCCCAGCACCGGGTAGGCGGTGAGCAGGGTCAGCGCCGAGAAGACGAGCAGGAGCGGCTTGCGCCCGATCCGGTCGGACAGGGCTCCCATGACCGGCAGCCAGAACAGGTTCGACAGGGCGGTGCAGAAGGTCACCAGAAGGCTGTCGGTGTCGGACAGCTTGAGCACGGCCTTGCCGAAGGTCGGGGTGTAGACGGTGATCGTGTAGAACGAGATCGTGGTCATGCCGACGAGCAGCATGCCGAGCAGCACGATCTGCCAGTTGCTGGCGAGCGAGCCGAACACCTCCTTCATGGAGGGGCGGTGCTTGCGCTTCAGGAACTCCTCCGTCTCCTCCAGCGACCGCCGGATGTAGAACAGGAACGGCACGATCGCGCAGCCGATGAAGAACGGGATCCGCCAGCCCCAGTCGTTCATGTCGGCGAGCGAGAGGGCGTGGTTGAGGATGTAGCCGATCACGGCGGCGAACATGACCGCGACCTGCTGGCTGCCGGATTGCCAGGACACGTAGAAGCCCTTGTTGCCGGGGGTGGCCATCTCCGACAGGTAGACGGAGACGCCGCCGAGCTCGACGCCGGCCGAGAAGCCCTGCAGCAGGCGCCCGACGAGGACCAGGAAGGGCGCGAACAGGCCGATCGTGCCGTAGCCGGGGACGAAGGCGATCAGGATCGTGCCGGCCGCCATGATGCCGAGCGTGACGATCAGCCCCTTCCGGCGGCCGATGCTGTCCACGTAGGCGCCGAGGAAGATCGCACCGAGGGGCCGCATCAGGAAGCCGGCGCCGAACGTCACGAAGGTCAGCATCAGCGAGGCGAACTCGTTGCCGACCGGGAAGAAGGTCTTGGAGATGTAGGTGGCGTAGAAGCCGAACAGGAAGAAGTCGAACATCTCCAGGAAGTTGCCGCTGGTCACGCGCAGGACCGTGGCGACTTTGGAACTCGACGGATGGGCCTGTATCATTGCTGTCTCCCTCAGGCGCCGGAGCGGTCGCAACCGCACGAGGGAAGCGTCGGTTCTGAACGGCTGACGATCGCTCGTGGCGATCGGGCTGCAGCCGCAAACCAATCCTCCCATGTATTCGCGCCGACTTCGCAGCGCTTGACGCCGCTATACGCCGGTCAACCTGTCACGAAGCTGTCGCGGGACCCGGTCTCAGCGGCCTTCCATGGCGCGCCGCCAGCGCCGCAGCATGCGGGCGTGCCGGATCTGGTCGAGATTGGCCAGCAGCTCCGGCCCGACCGGGACCGGCCGCAGGGCCGGGGCGGACGCGACCGGGTCGTCGGCCCGGCGGGCATCCGTCCGGGCCGGCGTGAGCGACCGGGCGGCGAGCCGCGCCTGCCCCTCGCGGGAGAGCATGTAGTCGAGGAACATGCGGGCTGCAGCGGGATGCGGCGCGTCCTTCGCGATGAAGGCGATCCGCGAGACGAGGAGCGTGTAGTCCGTGGGCAGCACGAGGCCGATCGCCGGATCGTGCCGGGCCCGTTCGAGGGCGTAGGCGCCGAACACGCCGTAGGCGAGGACGGCCTCGCCCGCGGCGATGCGGTCGAGCATGGTCTCCGTCCGGGTGTAGAGCTTCACGCCGGCCTGCCCGAGGGCGGAGACGAGGTCCCACGTCCGGGGCGTCACGTCCGCGTCCTGCGCGAGGATCAGCGAGCCGACGCCGCTCCGCTCCGGATCGTAGGCGGCGACCTTCCCCTGCCACGTCTCGGGGTGGTCCGTCAGGGCTCGGATCAGGTCGGCGCGGGTCTGGGGAACCTGCTCCGGCGGGAGGAGCGTCCTGTTGTAGGCGATGGCGATCGGCTCGGCCGTGACGCCGAAGGCCTCGTTGCGCCACACGGCCCAGGCCGGCAGGGAGGCCGCCTCGGGGGACGCGTAGTGGGCGGCGTAGCCGTCGTTCACCAGCTTGATCTGGCGATCCATGGCGGAACTCCACACGATGTCCGCCTCGACCGCGCCGGCCGCGGCCTCCTCCACGAAGCCGGCGTACAGGGTCGCGGAGTTCATCTTGGTGTAGGAGACCGCCACGCCGGGATGGGCCTCGCGGAAGCCCGCGAGGAGGTCGGCGACCTCGGCCTCGTCGGTCGTCGCCCGCACGACCACGACGGTCTCGCCGCGGGCCGCGGCGGACCCGGTCCCCTCGGCCGCCGAAGATGGTTCGACCTGTGCCGAGGCCGGGCCCGGACCGGCCATCAGCAGCAGGACGAGGCCGACGACAGCGGGAGCGCGCACCAGGGTCTGCCCTTCGAGAGCCGCGGGAGTCCCCGCAGCTTCGCCGTGCAGAGACCGGGCGGGAATGCTAAACTCGGAGGACCGCTTCGGCCAACACGATCGATGACGGGAGGAGCATGCGCGTTCTGGTCGTCGAGGACGATGCCGCCCTGGCGCGCGGCCTCGTCGCCGCCCTCAGGCACGGCGGATACGCCGTCGACCACGAGGCGGACGGAGCGGACGCGGTGCAGCTCGCGCTGAGCGAACCCTACAGCCTCATCGTCCTGGACCTCGGCCTGCCGGGCCTGCCGGGCTTCGAGGTCCTCAAGGCCGTCCGGGCGGCCGGCTCGACCGTTCCGGTCATGATCCTGACCGCGCGCGACGCCATCAGCGACCGCGTCCGCGGGCTCGATCTCGGGGCGGACGATTACCTGCTCAAGCCGTTCGACCTCGCCGAGTTCGAGGCGCGGGTGCGGGCGCTCGTCCGCCGCGGGCAGGCCGTGCCGAACCCGGTCCTGCGCTGCGGCGCGCTGGAGCTCGACCGCGCCGCGGGCACCGTGACCCTCGGCGGGGCGCCCGTCGCGCTGCGCCGCCGGGAACTCGCCGTCCTGACCATCCTGATGACGCGCGCCGGGAAACCCGTCCCGAAGGAACGGCTCAGCGCCGAGATCTTCGGCTTCGACGAGGCGGTCGCCCCGAACGCCCTCGAACTCTACGTCGCCCGCCTGCGGAAGAAGCTGCAGCCGGACGGGCCCGAGATCCGCACGATCCGCGGCCTCGGCTACCTGCTGATGCCGGTGTGACCCCGCCGCGCGCGCCCTCGATCCGGCGGCGCCTGCTCGTCCGCATGCTGCTCCCGGCCCTGGCGCTCGCGCTGCTGCTCGGCTTCGCCGGCGCGCTCGTGATCCGGAACGTCGTGGAGACGACGCACGACCGCCTGCTCGACGGGTCCGTCCTGGCGATCGCCGAGCGGCTGACCGTGGAGGACGGCGAGGTGTCGGTCGACCTGCCCCGCGTCGCCCTCGGGATGCTGGAGAGCCAGGCGCAGGACCGGATCTACTACAGCGTCACCTACGGCGGGGCGCTGGTGACCGGCTATCGCGACCTCCCGGGCCTGGACGTCGATACGCTCCCGCTCGGGGTGACGACCCATCGCGACGGCATCGTCCGCGGGGCGGCCGTGCGGATCGCCGCCCAGGCCCGGCGGGTCTACGGGAAGCCGGACCCGGTCCTCGTGCAGGTCGCCGAGACGCGCGAGGCCCGCCAGGGCCTGGAGCGACGCCTGCTCGCCGGGCTCGCGCTGGCCGAACTGGGGCTGATGGGCCTGATCGGGGCCCTGTCGTGGTACAGCATCGACAGCAGCCTGAGGCCGCTGACCCGGCTGAGCGACGCGATCGACCGGCGGGCGGTCCCGGGGGCGATCAACCTGCAGCCGCTCGACGTGGCCGGGGTGCCCCGCGAGGCGCTGGCCCCGGTGCTCGCCCTCAACACGCTGCTCGAGCGCCTGGAGCAGGCGATCGCGGGGGAGCGCACCTTCACGTCGGATGCCTCGCACCAGCTGCGGACGCCGCTCGCCGTGCTCAGGATGCACGTGGAACTGCTCCGCAGGCTCACGCCCGGGGAACCGGCCCACGCCGCGGCGATCGACGATATCGACGGAGCCGCGCGGCGCCTGGAACGCCTCCTCGCGCAACTGATCGCGCTCGCCCGCGCCGATGCGGGCGCGGCCGCCACGGACGCCGCCACGGACGCCGCCGCGGCGATCACCGACCTGAACGACATCGCGGCCCGCGTGGTCACGGAGCAGGTGCCCCACGCCCTCGCGCGCGGGGGCGAGATCGTGCTCGATCGCCCCGACGGCGCGGTGCCGGTCGTGGGCGATCCGTTCATCGTCGGCGAGATCCTCACCAATCTCGTGGACAACGCGATCCGCTACAACCGTCCCGAAGGCACCACCGTCGTCCGTGTCCGGCGCACGGAGACCGGCGCCTGCGTGGACGTCGAGGACGAGGGCCCGGGCATACCGCCGGAGGTGCGCGAGAAGGTCTTCGAGCGATTCTACCGTGTCGCGACGCGAGACGGTCCTGACGGCAGCGGCCTCGGGCTCGCGATCGTCCGAGCCCTCGCGGACCGGATCGGCGGGGCGGTCACGCTCGGTTCCCGCGCAGGCGGATCGGGACTGGTCGCGCGGGCGAGCTTCCGCGCGCCGTAGTCGCTGCACGAGACGACGGTCCGGTGCGTTCGGCCCTGTCCGGCCGTCCGACCCGGGTCGCCTTCGCCGTGGTTGCCGGCTCGGATCTGCGCCGGCCTGCTCTCGTGCCCGGCCGGAACAGGCCGACGCCCTACGGTAAGCTGAAGCCGACGGGGAGCTGCGCACCTGCGCGCCGGCGTCTCTGACACGTCGTCCGATCACGGCACTTGAAAGATACCGCACGGTAGGTATCTTCGAGGCGGGGACGATTCCCGTCACTCCCGGGAAGGGGCCATGGCGACCGCCTATCATCGCAAGAAGCGTCCCGAGCTCGTCCGGCGCGCGCTGCTCGATTGCGCAGCCAAGCTCGCCCTGGAACAGGGCCTGTCCGCCGTCACCGTGCAGGCGGTCTGCCACGCCGCCGGGGTGACCAAAGGGGCCCTGTTCCACCACTTCCCGAGCAAGCAGGCCCTGGTCGAGGGCGTCGTCGCCGACCTGATCGCGCAGCTCGACGCGGAGATCGACGCGGCGATGGCGAAGGATCCCCGGCCGTACGGCCGGTACACCCGCGCCTACGTCGACATCACGCTGCACGACCCGATGATGACCGAGGGCAGCCAGTGGGCCGCTCTCCACATCTCGATCCTCGCCGAGCCGCCCCTGCGCCGCATGGTGTCGGCCTGGTTCGCGGAGCGCCTGCACCGCCACCGCGACACCGACGGGAGTGCCGACCTCGAGTTTGTCCGGCTCGCCGCCGACGGCGCGTGGCTCGCCTACCTCGTGCGCGAGAAGCCGAGCGACCCGGTCCCCGCCCTCGACGCGCTCCGCGACCGCCTCGTCGCGATGACATTGGCTGAACCGTCCGCGCACCCGGGCGGCGACCGGGACTGAGCCATGGGATCGACCTCGATGGATGGGTTCGCCCCCGCCCGCGGCGCGGACGGGCCGGGCGATGCCGCGGAATACGGCGACCTGGCCGCGCGGCACGTCTCCGTCGCCCGGATCCTCACCCTGTTCCGCCCCTACGCGGGCCGGATCGCGCTCGTCATCGGGCTGATCGCGCTCGCCTCCGCCGCGGGGCTCGCCGCCCCGTTCCTGCTCCGCGAGATCGTCGACGTCGCGCTGCCGCGCGCCGACCTCGGACTGCTCGGCCGGCTCGCCGCCGGCATGGTCGGCCTCGCCGCGCTCGGGGCGGGCATCGGCGTGCTGCAGGCCCTCGTCACCGCGAAGGTCGGGCAGGCCCTCATGCACGACCTCCGGGTCCGCGTGTACGCGCACCTGCAGTCGCTTCCGCTCGGGTTCTTCACGGCGACCCGCTCCGGCGACATCCAGTCCCGCATCGCGAGCGACATCGGCGCCCTCCAGGCGCTGGTCACCCACACGGCGGGTGAGGCCACGCGCAACGCCAGCGCGGTGGTGATGACCGCCGCGGCCATGCTGCTGCTGGAATGGCGGCTCGCCCTGTTCTCGTTCCTGGTCCTGCCGCCGGCGACCTGGATCAGTGTCCGCGTCGGCCGGCTGCGCGAGGAGACAACCTACGCGCAGCAGGAACGCATCGCCGAGATGACGTCCGCGGTGCAGGAATCCCTCTCGGTCTCCGGCATCGTCCTCGCCCGCACGATGGGCCGCGTCCCCCATCTCGCGGAGCGCTTCGCGCGGGCCTCGCGCGCGGTGGCGAACTTGGAGGTCCGGTCCCACACGGCCGGGCAGTGGCAGTGGTCGGTCATCGACCTCGTGCTGCAAGCCCTGCCGGCCCTGACCCTGTTCCTCGGCGGCTGGATGGCGGGCGCCGGGACGACCATGACCATCGGCACCCTCGTCGCGATGATCGCGCTGCAGGAGCAGATGCTGTTCCCGCTGGAAGAGGTCCTGCGCACGGGCGTCGAGGCCCGGAAGACGCGGGCCCTGTTCGCGCGCATCTTCGAGTACCTCGACAAGCCGGTCGGCATCACCGAGCGGCCCGACCCCGTCACCCTCGACCCCGCCGAGGTCGCCGGCCACGTGCGCCTCGACGGCGTGACGTTCTCCTACGACCGAGCCGGCCCCGCCACGATCGCCGGCGTCACGCTCGATATCCCGGCCGGGTCGCACACCGCCATCGTCGGCGCGACCGGCTCGGGCAAGTCCACCCTCGGCCATCTCCTGGCCCGGCTCTACGACGTCGATGGCGGCGCCGTGCTCTACGACGGCGTCGACGTGCGCGACCTGAGTCTCGCCTCCCTCTCCGAGGTGCTCGGGGTCGTGACGCAGGACCCGTTCCTCCTCCATGCCAGCGTGGCCGAGAACCTGCTCTTCGCCCGGCCGGATGCAACGGTCGCGGAGATGGTCGCGGCGGCCCGGACGGCCCAGTTGCACGACATGGTCGCCGCCCTGCCGGACGGGTACGACACGCTGGTGGGCGAGCGCGGGCACCGCTTCTCGGGCGGCGAGCGGCAGCGCCTCTCGCTGGCACGGACCATCCTGCGCGACCCGCGCGTGCTGCTGCTCGACGAGGCGACGAGCGCCCTCGACACGGCGACGGAGCGGGCGATGGTCGAGGCCCTTGCCCGTCCGGGCAAGCCCCGCACGACCATCACCGTCGCCCACCGCCTCTCGACCGTCCGCCGGGCCGACCAGATCGTCGTGCTCGATCGGGGGCGCGTGGTCGAATGCGGCACGCACGAAGCCCTGCTCGCCCGCGGAGGCGCCTACGCGCGCCTCGTGCGCAAGGCGGCCTGACGGCCACGATTGTAGGACGGATCTCCATGCCATCACACGCACCGGCCCGGCGGTCGCCGACACTCGCCGCCCTCGGCCTCGTCGCGGCGCTCGCCCTGCAGGGCTGCAAGCCCGGGGCGGACGGTCAGGCACCGGGCGGTCCCGGATCGGCGGGTTCGCCGCCCGACGTCTCGACCGCTCGGGCCGAGCCCGGGACGGTGCCCCGCACCCTCGACCTGCCGGGTCGCCTCACCTCCACGCGGGTCGCCGAGGTCCGGGCCCAGGTCGCCGGCATCATCCAGGAGCGCGCTTTCGAGGAAGGCAGCCTCGTCCGGAAGGGCGATGTCCTCTTCCGCATCGACCCCGCCGTCTACCGGGCCGAGGTCGATGCCAAGTCCGCGGCCCTCGACCGGGCCGAGGCCACGCGGGTGCAGGCGCTGAAGCAATCCGAGCGCACCGAGACCCTTCTGGAGCGTCAGGCGGCCAGCACCGCCCAGCACGACCTCACGATCGCCGCCCTGCGCCAAGCCGAGGCCGACGTCGCGAGCGCGAAGGCGCAGCTCGCCCGCGCCCGGATCGACCTCGACTACGCGACCGTGCGCGCGCCCATCGCCGGCCGCATCGGCCGGGCCCTCGTCACGGAGGGCGCCCTCGTGGGCCAGGGCGAGGCGACCAAGCTCGCGCTGATCCAGCAGGTCGATCCGATCTTCGCCGATTTCAATGCCCCCGCGGCCGATCCGGGCCGGCTGGCGGAGCGGGCCACGGGCAAGGAGGAGACGGCGGTCCGCCTCGTCCTGCCCGACGGCGCGCTCCACGCCGATGCCGGGCGTCTGCTGTTCACGGATGTGAGCGTCGACCCCGGCACCGGGCAGGTGTCGCTCAGGGCCACGTTCCCGAACCCGAAGGTCGTCCTGCTGCCGGGCACCTATGTCCGTATCCGCCTCGCGCAGGGGACGGTGCCGGGCGCGGTCGTCGTCCCGGCCCAGGCCATCCAGCGGTCGAGTGCCGGCGTCGCGCAGGTCTTCGTGGTCGGGGAGGACAGGATTGTCGCGCTGCGCCCCGTGCGGGCGGGGGCGCTGACGGATGCGGGCTGGATCGTCGAGGACGGGCTCAAGGCCGGCGAGACCGTCGTGGTCGAGGGTTTCCAGCGGATACAGCCCGGCATGGCGGTGAACCCGGCGCCCTGGCAGGGCGCCCGGACGTCCTCCGCCTCCGCGAAGCCCTGACCGCGCCGGGACCGCACCATGACCCGCTTCTTCATCGCGCGCCCGATCTTCGCCTGGGCGATCTCCATCTTCATCGTGCTGGTGGGGGCGATCTCCCTCGCGTTCCTGCCGGTGTCGCAATACCCGGACGTGGCGCCCGTCACGATCCAGGTGAGCGCGACCTATCCCGGTTCTCCGCCCGAGCGGCTCTACGACGGGGTCACGCGCATCATCGAGGAGGAGCTGAACGGCATCCCCGGGCTGATGTACTTCGAGAGCACCAGCGACACGTCCGGCATGGCGCAGATCATGGCGTCCTTCGCGCCGGGCTCGGACCCGTCGAAGGCGACGGTGGCGGTGCAGAACCGGATCAAGCGCATCGAGGCGCGCCTGCCCCGGGCGGTCACGCAGCAGGGCGTCATCGTCGAGGAGGCCAGCACCAGCTTCCTGCAGTTCGTCACCGTCTCCTCGAAGGACGGCTCCTTGAGCGAGACCGACCTCGGCGACATCGCCGCCCGCCGTCTCCTCGGCGAGTTGCGGCGGGTGCCGGGCGTCGGCCGGGCCACCCTGTTCTCGTCCGAGAAGGCGCTGCGCATCTGGATCGACCCGGTCAAGCTCGTCGGGTTCGGGATGACGCCGGGCGACGTCACGGCCGCGGTGGGGGCGCAGAACGCGCAGGTCGCTTCAGGGACCGTCGGCGCGCAGCCCGCGGCCGAGGGCCAGCGCATCGCCGCGAACGTGCTGGTGAAGGGGCAGCTGACCACGCCCGCCGAGTTCGCCGAGATCGTGCTGCGCGCCAACCCCGACGGGTCGCTCGTGCGCCTGCGCGACGTGGCCGAGGTCGAGCTGGGCGGCCAGTCCTACACGATGCAGACCCGCCTCGACGGGCGCCCGGCCGCCGGCATCGGCATCCAGCTCGCCCCGGGCGCGAACGCGCTCGCGGCCGCCGGCGGCGTCAAGGCGAAGCTCGCCCAGCTCCAGCGCACGCTGCCCGCCAACATCCGGGTGACGGTGCCCTACGACACCACGCCCTTCGTCGAGGTGTCGATCCGGAAGGTGCTGATGACGCTCGCCGAGGCGATGGCGCTCGTCTTCGCGGTGATGTTCCTGTTCCTGCAGAACGTCCGCTACACCCTCATCCCGACCATCGTGGTGCCGGTGGCGCTGCTCGGCACCTGCGGCGCGCTGCTGCTCGCCGGCTTTTCGATCAACGTGCTGACCATGTTCGGCATGGTGCTGGCCATCGGCATCCTCGTCGACGACGCCATCGTGGTGGTCGAGAACGTCGAGCGCATCATGGGCGAGGAGGGGCTCCCGCCGAGGGAGGCCACCGCCAAGGCGATGGGCCAGATCACCGGCGCCATCGTCGGCATCACCTCGGTGCTGGTCGCGGTGTTCGTGCCGCTCGCCTTCTTCCCCGGCTCGGTCGGGGTGATCTACCGGCAGTTCGCCGTCAGCATGGCGACCTCGATCGCCTTCTCGGCTTTCCTGGCCCTCTCGCTGACGCCCGCGCTCTGCGCCACGCTGCTGAAGCCGGTCGAGAAGGGCCACCATCATGCCAAGGGCGGCTTCTTCGGCTGGTTCAACCGCCGTTTCCACGCCGGCACGGGGGCCTACCGGTCCGGCGTGGCGGGCCTGCTGCGCCGGCCCGTTCGGGCGCTCCTGGTGTACGGCCTCCTCGTGGCCGCGCTCGGCTGGGGCTACTGGCGCATGCCGTCGAGCTTCCTGCCCATCGAGGACCAGGGCTACGTCATCGTCGACGCGCAGACCCCGCCGGAATCCGCCACCGGCCGCACGCTCGACGTGGCCAAGCGCATCGAGGAGCACATAGCCAAGGAGCCCGGCATCGACAGCCAGACGCTGCTCCTCGGGTTCGGCTTCTCGGGCCAGGGGCAGAACGCGGCCATCAACTTCGTCGGGCTGAAGCCCTGGGGCGAGCGCGGGCCGCAGGACAGCGCCGACGCCATCACGGCCCGCGCCAACGCCGCCCTCGGCGGCCTGCCCGACGCCATCGCCATGTCGCTCTCGCCGCCGGCCATCGACTCGCTCGGCAATTCGAGCGGCTTCGCCTTCCGCCTCCAGGACAAGGCGCAGCAGGGCCACGCGGCGCTGGCGGCCGCGCGCGACCAGCTCGTCAAGGCGGCGTCCCAGAGCCCGATCCTGCAGGGCGTCTACGTCGAGGGCCTGCCGACCGCGCCGCAGATCGAGCTCGTCCTCGACCGGCAGAAGGCCAGCGCGCTGGGTGTCACCTTCGCCGACATCAACGACGCCCTCTCCACGAGCCTCGGCTCGGCCTACGTCAACGACTTCCCGAACCACGCGCGGATGCAGCGGGTGATCGTCCAGGCCGAGGCGGCCCGGCGCATGAAGGCGGAGGATCTGCTCGACCTCAACGTCCGCAATGCCAAGGGGCAGATGGTGCCGTTCCAGTCCTTCGCCCGGGTGCAATGGACGATGGGCCCGTCGCAGGTCGTGGGCTTCAACGGCTACCCGAGCATCAAGATCTCCGGCAGCGCCGCCCCCGGCTACGCCAGCGGCGACGCCATGGCCGAGATGGAGCGGCTGGCGGGGCAGTTGCCGCCGGGCTTCGACTTCGCCTGGACCGGGCAATCGCTGCAGGAGAAGCTGTCGGGCTCCCAGGCGGTCTATCTGCTGGCGCTGGCGCTGTTCTGCGTCTTCCTCTGCCTCGCCGCGCTCTACGAGAGCTGGTCGATCCCCCTCGCCGTGCTGCTCGTGGTGCCGACCGGCGTGGTCGGCGCGGTCTTCGCGATGCTGATGCGGGACATGCCGAACGACGTCTACTTCAAGGTCGGCCTGATCACGGTGATCGGCCTGACCGCGAAGAACGCCATCCTGATCATCGAGGTGGCCAAGGACTTCGTGGCCAGGGGCGTGCCCGTCCGGGAGGCGGCGCTGGAGGCGTGCGAGCTGCGCTTCCGGCCCATCGTCATGACCTCGTTCGCCTTCATCCTCGGCGTCGTGCCGCTCGCCGTCGCGACGGGGGCCAGCATGAACAGCCAGCGGGCCATCGGCACGGGCGTTCTCGGCGGCATGGTCACCGCGACGGTGCTCGCCGTCTTCGTCACGCCGCTCTTCTACGTCCTGATCGCGCGGGTCTTCGGTTCCGCGGCGGCCGGCCAGCCGGAGGCCGGTCCCGTCCGGCGCGGCATCCCGGTGCCCTGAGGGTGCTCGTCCTTGCCAGGGGCGCGGCGGGACATCCCTCCGCTGACGCGAGCCGCGCAGCCGCAGGTGACCGACGGGGTCGGGTGGGCTTCCGCGGGTCCGCTTCGGGAACGGCACTCCGGAAAGGATGCCCTTCGCCGCTTGCAGATTTCCCGACCGAGAGCCGGAGGGCTTTCAGGGCGCTTGATCTATCGGCGACCATGTTGTACCGAACGGTACAACATGGTCCTGAGAGGTGATCCCGATGTCCCGACCCCCGCTTCCCCCGTTCACCGAGGAATCCGCGATCCAGAAGGTGCGTCTTGCCGAAGATGGCTGGAACACGCGCGATGCGGCCAAGGTCGCGCAGGCCTATACGCCCGACACGCGCTGGCGGAACCGCGTCGAGTTCGCGACCAATCGCGAGGAGGCGCAAGCTTTCCTCACTCGGAAGTGGAACAAGGAGCACGAATACAGACTGATCAAGCAGTTGTGGGCCTTCACCGGCAACCGTATCGCGGTGCGCTATGCCTACGAGTATCGCGACGACGGCGGGCACTGGTTCCGCGCCTACGGCAATGAGAACTGGGAGTTCGCCGAAGACGGATTGATGGCGCACAGGCATGCCAGCATCAACGAGATGCCGATCACCGAGGCGGAACGGAAGTTCCGTTGGCCGCTCGGGCGCAGACCCGACGATCACCCCTCGCTGAGTGACCTGGGCCTTTGAGCACGAAGCGCGTCCTCACCGAACGTGCCGGTGCCGTGCCGGCACTCGCGGAAGCGTTCCGCGAGCACGGGTTCGAGGGCGCGAGCCTGTCGGTGCTGTCGAAGGCGACTGGCCTCGGCAAGGGCAGCCTCTACAACTTCTTTCCCGGCGGGAAGGAAGAGATGATGGAGGCGGTTCTCGCCGACATAGACGCTTGGTTCGAGAAGGTCATCTTCTCGACGTTGGAGCATGCGCGCGATCCGACAGCGGCCGTCACGTCCATGATCGACGATGTGACGGAATACTTCCGATCCGGCAGGAGAGTCTGTCTCGTCGGCTGCATTGGCCTGAATGCCTCCGGAGCCGTTTTCGCGGAGCGGATAAGGAGCTACTTCGCGCGCTGGATATCGGCTCTGGCCCGGTGCCTGAGAGCCGGCGGCGTTCACGAACCGCAAGCCTCGCAGCTCGCTGAGGAGGCGGTTTCGGGGATACAGGGCGCGATCGTGCTGGCGCGAGCCTTAGAGGACGATGCCGTCTTTCTCCGGGTGGTTCATCGACAGCGTTCCGTCTTGATCGATGCATTCGCCAATTCTAGTGCGGAATGATGGAGGTCTGATCATTCGCAGTGGCCTGCCATGACAATTACATATTCAACGATCAGTCGAAATTTGTAACATTTGACGCTCGCGACGGATTGTTCGCCCGATCGAGTGTGCCCGGCGACGATCCGTCTCCACCGCGATCAAGTCCGCATTTCTCGTCGTGAACTGCACTCGGCATATGAGACGGTGACACCGCTGCTTGCATCCGAATGTCCGGTTCGGGGATGCCGCTGAACAGGCCGGAATGGCTGGGTTGGGTCGCGAGGCGTCCGTCCTCTCTTCCGGCAGCCGGCCCCTTCCGTGCCGATCACCCGGCGTCCGCCAGCATCGGCCGCCGCAAACCGCCCGCACGAGCGTCTCCGACGGGTGAATCTCTGCCGTTCCGTTTCCGAGCTGCAGGGGCATCGGAGCGGACGACTTCGTTCCGCAGGCGCCCCGATCTTCCGTAATCTCGGGGATGGCCGCGGTCGCCATCTGCCTGGCTCGATCGGGCCGACGTCCAGGCCGCACCGAGCCGTGTCGCGGCTCGCAAGCTGAACCAAACTGTCTCGGGAAATCCGGCGTGGTACAGC
This sequence comes from Methylobacterium sp. 275MFSha3.1, assembly GCF_900108435.1. Taxonomy (NCBI): domain Bacteria; kingdom Pseudomonadati; phylum Pseudomonadota; class Alphaproteobacteria; order Hyphomicrobiales; family Methylobacteriaceae; genus Methylobacterium; species Methylobacterium sp. 275MFSha3.1. The sequence goes on from NZ_FNWP01000027.1 coordinate 30,969, forward strand.
GATCGCGGCCGCCGGGTGCCGGTCCCTCGATCGACCCGACAGCCGACCGATATTTACCAAGCCGTTCGATGTCCTGGGAAGCTCCGGGGTCAGGTTGCGCAGTTGTCTTGAGACTCAACCGCAGGCTGCATAATCTGCGGCTATGCGCGTCACATCCGCCATTGGCCTCGCCTCCGTGTTGCTCTCTGCGGGGTCCGCCGTCGCCTTCGCCCCCGCGCTGTTCGCGGCGGGACCGGCCGCCGTAGCCCAGCTGTGTACGGAGAGTGCGGGGACCGTCTCTTGTGCGAACGGTTATGCGGGCTTCCGAGGCCCCTCGGGGAAGCTCTGGATTGGCAAAGATCGCCGGGGGACCGTGATCGTCAGCATCGATGATCGTCGGAACGATCAGGAGCCATCCCGGCGCGAGCAGGATCACGGACGCTTCGTCCTCGAGCAGGCGTGGTGAGGCTCGGATCTTTCGCCCGTCGCCGCTGCCGTGCAGTTGAGACCCGGGTCGTGGCGTGACGGGCGGTGGCTCTCTCGGAGCGCCGCCAGTGACGAGGGCGCGAACCGGAAACTTGGTAAGGCCGTGGGCGCCTCACGCCTTGTCGGAGGCCGATCCAGCAGATCGCGCATCCTGCGGATCGATGGGTCAGGGCTGACGAGCGGGCTCCGGACGGGACCGATCGAGAGGATGGGCTGGCGACCCGTCGCAGACGGTCGAGACGTTCCGGCCTGACAGCCAGCCGCGGCCGTGCAGGGTCAGGTTTCCCCACGCTCCAACAGCAGGCGGTAATCGGCCAGGGTCATTGTCCCGGTGTCGCGCGGGTCGATCGCTCGCCGATCGCGGTCGGGCAGGACATCCGCGAACAGATCGATCCTCTTCCAGGCCGGGAGCTCGCCCGCTCGTGCCCGCCCCGGCACGAAGCCTGACGTAGCCTCCCGACGGTACCGGTGGATGTAGCGCGGGCAGTTCACGAACACCTCGGCGATGTCGATCTTGAGCACCAGCTCGGCGCCAGGATGACGTTCCAGGTCCCTCGCGTCGCGGGCGATCCGCGCCGTGCCGTGGAGGCGCAGGCGGTGCGGCGTCTCGAAGTCGATGAACAGCAGGCCGAGCTTCGGGTTGGCCGCGAGATTCCCGGCCGTGAGGTACATGCCGTTGCCGTCGTAGCTCGGCAGCTCGATGACGCGCGGGCCCGCCACGCGCACGAAGCCCCGCGCACCGCCCTTGTACGAGCAGGTCGGAAATCCCCGATGGTCGACGGATGTGATGAAGACCAGATCCTGGCGCGCGATGAAGGCCTGCTGGGTCGCGGTGAGTTCGCTCGTGACCGACAGGCTGCGCAGCCGGTTCGCGAGGTTGCCCGTCTCGAACGCCTCTTGGAAGACCCGGTGACGGGGACCGTAGAGGTTGCTGATCGCGCCCAGAGGCGGCGCGAACACGGCCGCGTCGGGTTTCGGCGCGGTGCTCCAGCGCAGACGTTCGAGGCAGATCGCCCAGGCCGCCCTGTACCGGTCGGCGGTGTCCTGCCGGTCGAGCCGCGTATGAGAGAGCGTCAGCTCGGTCACGTCGACCCCGAGGGGACGCAGGTCTATCTCGACGCGCGACGGCGGTCCGGCGAGCGGTCCGTCGCCGGCGAAGTGCCACGTCATCGCGAGGCGCCGCGGCGGCACGATCTCCAGGTACTCGCCGGACACCGCGTAGGCGCGCCCGTCCGGATTGCAGCCTTCGAGGCTGAAGCGGCCGCCGACCCGCAGGTCGCAGCTCGCGTCGCGGACCTCGCCGGCCCCCGGCGTGAGCCAGCGGGCGAGGCGGCGCGGGTCGGTGCAGGCCTCGAACACCAGGGCAGCGGCGGCATCGAGCTGCCGGACCAGGGCGATGGCGATCCGCGGGGGGCCGGACGCGGCGTCGGGCGCGGCGTCGGGCGCGGTGTCGGACATGGCGTGGGCGATCCGTCAGGCGATGGCGTCGAGGGCACGGCCCCGCGTCTCGTGCAGGCACAGCGCCGCGACGAGGAAGGCGACGGCGAGGACGGTCAGCGCGTACCAGAGGCCGGCATAGATGTTCCCCGTCGCCGTGAAGGCCGAGAAGGCGATGGCCGGCAGGAAGCCTCCGAACCAGCCGCCGACGGCGTAGGGCACGGACAGCGCCGTGGTTCGGATGCGCGTCGGAAACAGCTCGATCATCCAGGCCGCGAGCGGGGCCGAGGCCAGGGCCACGAACACGTTGAGGAGGCTGAGGAGCGCGATCAGCGCCGGCAGGTTCGTCTTGGCCGGATCGGCCTCGGCCGGGTAGCCCGCGGCCGCGACGGCGCTCGACAGGGCCTTGCCGAACTCGGCTGTCCGTGCCCCGAGCGTCGCCTTGTCGAGCCCGGTCCCGTCGAAGGAGGCGAGACTCGCCTCGCCGATCTCGATCCGCACCGGGCTGCCGACCGGCAGATCGCGCGTCGCATAGGGGATGCCGAGCTTGGCCTGTCCGTTGTCAGATGATTTGAGACGATTTGGGACGCTCAGGAAGGGAGGCTTTGGTCCACCTGGGTTGAGAGGTTAGGCAGCCTGCGCGTGGTGGCGCAAGCGGCGGTCCATAAGGGTCTGGCGCTTGATCCGCGCCCGCTCCTGCAGGGTGGCCTTGCCGCGGCCGAAGTAGACGTCGGCGGGGGTGAGGTTGCCCAGGCTCTCGTGAGCCCGAGCTTGGTTGTAAGGCTCGACGAAGGCGGCAACCCGCGCCTCCAGCTCGCCGGGCAGGTCGGCGTGTTCGAGCCGGATGCGGTTCTTGAGCGTCGGGTGCCAACGCTCGATCTGACCCTGCGTCTGAGGATGGCGGGGCGCACCGCGGATTTGGGTCATGCCCCGGCTGCCGAGCCAGTCGGCGAGATCCCCCGCGACGTAGCTCGGCCCGTTGTCGGAGAGCCGCCGAGGCCGCTGACCACGTGCACGTGGTCGAGCCCGGCGGCTGCCAGCGCGCGGTCGAGCGTGGCGGTGACGTCGCTGGCCTGCATCGTCGCGCACAGCTTCCACACCACGATGTAGCGCGAGAAGTCATCCAGCACGGTCGAGATGTCGTACCAGCCCCAGCCGAGCACCTTCAGATAGGTGAAGTCAGTCTGCCAGAGTTGATTGGACGCGGTGGTCTTGTCCCGGAACTCGTCGGCGGCTTTGATCACGATGTCGGCCGGGCTGGTGATCAGGTCCTGGGCCTTGAGCAGGCGGTAGACGCTCGCCTCCGAACGGTCTCTGCCGGCTTCCGAGCCGGCCCGGATGTCTGCTTCATCTTCGCTCCTGAGGCTACGATGAACCAGACATCCTCCGTTCGTGAACGGCCTCAATCTGTCTCACGAGCGCTGATGGCAGACAGTTAAAGCGGACATCGGTTAAGCCGGCGGCCATGACATTCTTGGCTTCAAACCACCTTCACCCCGGGGCGCCCAAAGGCAACTTCAACGCAAATTGTCTCGCTGGGAGCTCCAAGCGCCTCCCTCACCTCGCGCCGGCAGGTACGAGCTTCGTCGGCATGCCTCCCGGGACGCCCCGGGGGCTCGTTCATCGGCGGCATGTCGTCCTGTCCGAGCATGGGCACCCCGACCGGCTCGGGTAGGGGGTCTTGACCCTGGTCCGGGGGACGCGTGGGCGAAGGCGGCGAGAAGCCCGGTTCGCCTCGGTCAGGATTGCCTGGGTTGGCCATCGAAACGCCCTCCGATCAATGGGACAGCAGGCAGCAGACGGACGCCTGCGCCAGCAGGTCCCGCGTGACCCCGCCGAAGAACCACTCGCGCAGGCGGCTGTAGCCGTAGGCGCCTGTCACGATCAGGTCGGCGTCGAAATCGCGCGTCGCCTTCCGGACGTCGTCGGCGACGGTCCAGCCCGATGGCTTGGCCAGATGCGCGGTCGCGTTTACGTCGTGCAGCGCCAAGTAGCGGGCTACGTCCTCGACCTCGGCCCGGTCGTCGCCGTCCGAGACGCGGAACACCTGCACCGCTTCCGCACGCCTGAGCATGGGCAGGGTGTCAGACACGGCCCGTCGCGTTTGCGGGGTGTTCTTCCAGCCGACCAGCACGCGCCTGGCCTCCAGGTGCTCGACGCCGGCCGGGACTACCAGGACGGGCTTCCCCAACCGCATCAGGACGTCGCCGGCATCGACGGCCATGCCGACCGTCACACCCTCGTCATCCGCGTAGCGCCCGATCACGACGAGGTCCGCTGCCCGCGATTGACTTTCGAGGAACGAGGCCGACGAGCCAAGGTCCGAGCGCCACTCGACGCGGTCGTTCAGGCAGGAGGCATAGCGAAAAACCTGCTCGACGCCCGCGAGCCGACCCAACGCCGCCTGGCGGATCTCCTCGATGACCATGCCCATGGGCACGGCGGTCTCGCCATAGCCCCGAGGATAGTCCGGTAGGCAGGCGGCGGCGCCGACGAGACGCGCGCCGAGACGATGCGCCAGTTCCGCGGCGAGACGCACCCGCGCCGGCGCGTGACGCCCGTCATCGGCCGCGACCATGATGCTGGCATAGGACATGGTGGTCTCCTCGGATCAAATCTCCTACCGTCACCGTGAGGGGGCATGGACTGACCGGCCTTGACTTGGCTCAAGCCCGCCAGTCCTGGGCCGGGAACAGGAAGCGGTCCTCGTCGGCCAAGAGCGCCGCGAGACCGTCGATGGCCGGCTCCGGATGCAGGATCACGGCGCGCGGGAGCGCCAGCATCGCCTCGCGGAACGGGGCCTTGTCCTCGAAGGCCTGACTGAACGGTTCGCCCCGCAGGACGTCGACGATGCGTGGCGCGATCCCGCCGGCGAGGAAGACGCCGCCCGTGGCCGAGAACACCAGCGCCATGTCGCCCGCGAACCTGCCGAGGAGGCGGGCGAACTGATGGACCGCTTCCCTAGCGACCGGATCCGACCTCGCGCCTTCGAGGACCTCGGGCGGCGAGCTCCAGCCGACGGCGGCACCGCGCGTCGCCGCGAGGGCCCGCACGAGCCTGACGAGACCCGGACCCGACAGCAGGGTCTCGGCCGTGAGCCTGCCCTCGGCGGCCATCAGGGCCGACCAGGGCATCTTGTCGTCGGGCTCGCAGGGGCCGAACCCGATGTGCCCGGCCTCGGTCGTCTGAATCAGGAGGCGGTCGCCCGCCGGGATCAGGACGGCCGCGCCCAGGCCCGTGCCCGGCCCCAGGACGAGCCGTGGCCCGACCCCTTCGACAGCCGGCCCGATCCGCGCCAATTCGGCCGGGTCGTCCGGGTCGAGGACGGTGACGGCGGCGGCGAGCGGCACGTAGTCGTTGACCAGTCGCACCGCTTCCAAGCCGAACACCTCGCCGATCCCGCCAGGGTCGAATTGCCACGGCGCGTTGGCGAGACGCGTGATGCCAGGGGTAATCCGCCCCGCGACGGCGAGGAAGGCCGAGCGCGGCCGGACCGCGTCCTGTCGGTCGACATGGGCCCGAATGGCGTCGACCGGGCCGGGGAAGCCGGCCGTCGGCACCTTCCGGATCGGGCCTGGACGTCCTCCTGGCTCCGGAAGGATTGAGAAGCGGGCGTAGGTGCCGCCGATATCGGCCAGCAGCACGGGATGCGGCAGCGTCACCCTCAATCCTCCGAGGTGATGCCCGGAGGCGTCGCGGCCGTTCGGGCCTTGAGGCTGAGGATGTAGTCGATGACCGCGTCCATCTCGTCCCGGTCGAGTCTCAGGCTCGGCATCCGCTGGTGATGGCTCTGCAGGAATACCGCGAGCGCCGGACCGGTCGTCGACGGCATGTTGGCGACCCGTAGAAAGGCCGGGCCAGCGAACGCGCCGGGCTGCGAGGCGCGGCCGATGACGTGGCACTCGCTGCAGAGCTGCGCGGCGATGGGCCGCCCACGGACGCGATGGTCTTCCTCGGGACCGGCGACCGAAGCGCCGATGCAAGCCGCCAGGAGGGCGGCCAGAACGGCCGCGCGGGTGGCGGCCGGCTGAATCGTCATGGCCGCCTCGCGGTGCGGAGCAGTGCAACGGCGGTCGCGATGGCCACGCCACCGAGCGCGACGTGCGCCCAGGTCGCGCCGTCGTTCGCCACGAACCCGAGCGCCCAGGGCGCGACGAGCGTCCAGGCCCCGACTATCAGCACAGCCCTTTCGAGCACCGCCCGGAAGCGGATCTGATTGGCGCCGTAGAGCGTGACGATGAGCAAGCCCGGCACGAGCGCGGACCCGGCCGCGCGGGCATGATCGGTGAAGACCAGCACCCACGCCGTCAGCACCAGCGTGACGCCGGCGGCGTGCTGAAGGCCGCCGATCAGGATCTCTTGCGTCCGCCAAGTCGGTGATGACGTGGCCGCGTCGAGTTGAGACATGGTCTGCCTCCCGGATGTCACGCGTGGACCTCGGCGATAATGCAGCCGGGGTCGATGACCTCGTTGACGGGCGCCAGGACCGTGAGGCGGCCGCTGGTCGGCGAGGCGATGTCGTGCAAGGCCTCGCCGATGCGCACGGTCGCCACGGCCTCTCCGGCCCGCACAAGCGCCCCGTCCGCCACGAACCACCGCTCCAGAATGCCTTCGGGCTGCATCCCCGTTGACCAGAGCTCCTCGGCAACATGCACGTCGGCCATGGTCACCTCCGAGATCCCGGCGCCTGGTTCGCGGCGCTCCGGTGAGGAAATGCCGTTCCGTGAGGGACGGCGTTGATCTCGGTCAAAGGCGCCTCAACGCCTGCACACTAGCGCTAGGCCAAGGACGCGCTCGCCTTATCAGGCAGGCTCGGGCCGCCACGCTCACCCGGGGCCGCGCATGCTCCTCGCCATGACGGCCAGCGTCGTCCTCGTCACGACCACGATCCTGGTGCTCTACGAGACATTGCGGCTGACCTCGGAGCACCTGTCCGAGCTGCCGGTCCCGCCCCGCGCCCGGATCCTCGCCGTGGTGCTGATGACCTTCGTCGGGCACACCGTCGCGGTCTGGATCTACGCCGGCGCCTACTGGCTTCTCGTGCTCCGCCTCGGCGTCGGCGCCTTCGCGGGCGCGCCGGTCACGTCCTTCGAGGACTGCCTGTACTTCTCGGTGGTGGCTTACACCTCGCTCGGCTTCGGCGACCACTTCCCGACCTCCCATACCCGGCTGCTCGCCGGCGTCGAGGCGCTCAACGGCCTGCTCCTGATCGGCTGGTCCGCGTCGTTCACCTACCTGGCGATGGAGCGATACTGGCCGCTGCACGGCAAGGCGCACGCGCATCGAACCGCGCGGACAGGCCACGACAACGGGCCCGAACCGGGTCGGGAACGCCTCTTCCCGCCGGCACCAGAAGCCTGATCGCTTGTCGAGCCTTGCGCTGGATCAAGGCCGCCGCTCCCGCGGGCGCCCACCGTCTCCGCAATATCGCAATACGAGGCGCGCCATGCACAAGTACTTGGTCACCTTCCACAAGGTCGTGCCGGACGACATCGGCCACGAACACACCGCCATCCAGCGGCAGACCGTCGTCTCCGCCCACTCGGAGGCTGCCGCCGCCTGCGCGGCCCAGGCGCTGTTCTGTCAGACGGCGGGTACCGTCGACTGGCGCATGCGGGCCGACACCTGCGAGGTGGCCGAGCTCGACGGGCAGGCGGCGTGAGGAGGCGGAAATGAGCCACGGACTCACCGAACCCGTGCGCTGGGAAGGGAGGCAATGGGCCGTCACTGGCTACGGCATCGAGGCGCTCGACGGCATGTACCACATTCCGTTCTCCGAGATCCCGGACGCCGAGGCCGGACGGCCGGAATGGTTGGACGGTCTATGGCGGCGCTACGGGACGGATCGCAACGACCTGGACGCGGCCCTGAGGGTCGCGCGCGCCCTGCGGGGCGAAGAAGCCGGCGTGAAGCCGGTGGCATGAGCAACTCGTCACGTGCCGCGGCCAGGGAGGCCGATGATCCGGAGGTGGCGCGCACCGCCGTCGGTCCCTCGAAGCCGCGCCTACTGCCGGTGCTCGGGCCCGGCCTGATCACCGGCGCCTCCGACGACGATCCCAGCGGTATCGCCACCTACGGCCAGGCCGGGGCGCAGCTCGGCTACGGCCTGTGCTGGACCATGATCTACACCCTGCCGTTGATGGCGGCGGTGCAGATGGTCTCCGCCCGGATCGGGCGGACCACCGGCCATGGCATCGCCGGCGTGCTGCGCGAGCACTACCCGGATAGCCTGCTCCAGGCCGTGGTGTTCCTCCTGCTCACCGCCAACGTCCTGAATCTGGGGGCCGATCTCGGCGCGATGGCGGACGCGCTCGACCTGCTCCTCCCGGGGCCACGCTGGCTCTACGTCGTGCTCTTCGCCGGCGTCTGCGCATTCATGCAACTCGTCCTGCAGTACACGCGCTACGTCGCCGTCCTGAAATGGCTGACGCTCAGCCTGTTCGCCTATCTCGGCGTGGTGATCTTTGCCCGCGTCTCTTGGTGGGATCTCGGCTTGGCCCTGGCGGTACCAAGGGTCGACTTCAGCGGCACCGGCCTGACTACTCTCGTGGCCCTGTTCGGGACCACGATCAGCCCATACCTGTTCTTCTGGCAGGCCGCGGAGGAAGCCGAGGACCTGAACGCCTTCCCGCGCCGGCGCGACCTCCTGCACGCACCCGAGCAGGGTGGCGCCGCGCTGCGCCGCATCGGGGTGGACACGCTCGTCGGCATGGCCTTCTCGAACCTCGTGGCGCTCGCCATCATGGTCACCACCGCCGCCGTACTGCACCCGCGTGGCGTCACCGACGTCCAGACCTCGGCCCAGGCCGCGGAGGCGCTCCGCCCGCTGGCCGGCCCGTTGTCCGCGACGGTCTTCGCGCTCGGTATCGTTGGGACCGGACTTCTGGCGGTTCCGGTGCTTGCGGGTTCGGCGGCCTACGCCGTCGGCGAGGCGCGGCGCTGGCCGGTGGGCTTCGGCCGACGCATCCTTGAGGCGCGCGCCTTCTACGGGACGGTGGCGCTCGCTACCCTGGTGGGCATGGTCATCAGCCTGGGCGCTGTCGATCCGATCCGGGCGCTCTATTGGAGCGCGGTGGTCAACGGCATCATCGCGGTGCCTGTCATGGCCGTGATGATGCTGGCCGCGTCCCGCTCCGACATCATGGGCGCCTTCGCGGTGCGTGGGCCGCTGCGGCTGCTCGGATGGATCGCGACTGCCTGCATGCTGCTCGCTGTCCTGGCCATGTTCGGCACGGTCACGCTGCTTTGACCCAGCGCAAAGCGGACGGATCCGCCCGATCCATCCTCGCCCCATCGCAACCGGAAATGGGAATCGGGCGATGGAGAACGGAACGGAGGGGCGGCCGGTCGTGCTGGTCGCCGAGCCGCAGGCGCTGCCGGGCATTTGGCTGGAGGACTCCCTCGCGGACGCCGGCTGTGCGGTGAGCGGCCCCTACGGAACCGGCGGCGATGCCATCGGAAGCCTCGACACGAAGCGTCCGGACTTCGCCGTGGTCAGCGTCGACCTGAACGAGGGGCCGTGCTTCCCGCTGGCCTGCGCCCTGCGCCGGAGGGGCATCCCCTTCGCCCTGATTGCCGGGAACGCCCGGGTCCCGAAGGCCTTCGCGGACGTGCCGCTGCTCGGCCGGCTGTTCGATGCCCGGGACATAGTCTCCGCCGTGACCGCCGGCTGCGCCGTCCCGGGCTGCCCCCGGGCATGCCCGATGCTGGGTCGTATCACGGCCGGGCAAGAGCTTGCGCTGGATCAATGTCCGACCGCCTGCCGCGCATAGCCTCGGGCTCGGTCAGGCGCGACCTGGACCTCATCGAGGAGACTTACGATGGGCGACAAGCTGATCCGCCAGAACGTCATCGACGAGCTCGACTTCGACCCCAGCATCGACGCCGCCCACATCGGTGTCGCCGTAGAGAAGGGCATCGTCACCCTCACCGGTCACGTCGCCAACTATGCGGAACGTGTGACCGCAGAGAAGGCCGCGCAGAAGGTGCGCGGCGTCCGCGGCGTCGTCGAGAAGATCACGGTGCGCTTCGCCGGCGAGACCCCGCCGCGCGACGAGGACCTGGCGCAACGCGCGGTACAGATGCTCGATTGGTCCGCGACGGTGCCCAAGGATGCCGTGCAGGTGAAGGTCCAGACCGGCTGGGTGACGCTCTCCGGAAAGGTCGACTGGCAGTACCAGAAGGAAGAGGCCTACCGGTCGATCAAGCGGCTCGCCGGCGTGACCGGCATCATCAACAACATCGAGGTGGCGCCGAAGGCGAGCGCGCCCGACGTTCGCGCGAAGATCTTGGCGGCGCTCAAGCGGAATGCCGAACTTGAGGCCGACGCCATCAAGGTGACGGTCAAGGACGCCAGGGTCGTCCTGGAGGGCAGGGTCAACGCTTGGCACGAGCGACGTCTCGCCGAGACCGCCGCGTGGTCGGCTCCGGGCGTGCGCGCCGTCGAGGACCACCTCACGCTTGGCTGAAACCATAGGAGTGGGCGAGGCCGCAAGGGCCGCCCGCACCCGTTCCATCGCCTGCCGACCCGGAGACGTTCCATGACCTACGCGAGCATCATGGTCGTCGTGGACCTGACGGACGGGGCGCGAAGCCGCGTGCGCCTGGCCGCGCACCTTGCCGACGCCTTCCACGCCCGTTTGACCGGCGTCGCGGCGGAGATGCCGGATTATAGCTGGGCTCCGGCCGGCCCGACGCCGGGAGGGTCGTTCGGCATCCCCTCGATCCAGGAGGCGGTCCTGAACGACCTCCGGGTGGCCCACGAGGCCTTCGAGGAAGCCGCCGGCGGACGCAGCCGCGTCGAGTGGCGCTCCAACCTCGATTTCCCGCTGGCGTTCCTGGTCGCCCAGGCGGCGGCCGCCGACCTCGTGGTGGTCGGCCGAGGGACGGACCCCGGGCCCTCGCTGTTAGCGGTCGATCCGGCCGACGCGGTCATGCATCTTGGGCGCCCGGTATTGGTGGTGCCGCCGGGCGTCGATCATCTCGACGCCAAGCGCGTCGTGGTCGGCTGGAAGAACACCCGCGAGGCGCGCCGCGCGGTGCTGGACGCGCTGCCGTTCCTGAAGCGGGCGTCCGAGGTGCTCGTCGTCTCGGTCGACGATGGCGCCGGCTCCGAGGGTCAGGACACCCTTCGTCTCCTCCAGGCGCACGGCGTCTCAGCCATCCGCGTCAGACACGATGCCCTGGGTGCCTCGACCTCCGAGGCACTCGTCGAAGCGGCCACCGAGCACGGGGCCGACCTGATCGTCGCGGGCGCCTACGGTCACGGGCGCCTCCGCGAGTGGGCGTTCGGCGGCGTCACTCGGGATTTGCTGGCCTATGCCCCCCTCTGCTGCCTGATGAGCCATTGATGCCCGGCATCATGCGGAGCACCACGTCATGTGCAGCCCTCCTGGTTCTCGCCGCGGTCGTGGTAAGCGCGTCGCCAACTCAGGCGCGACCGACGGCCGGCTCGCCTGATGCGAAAGGGACGTTCGTCGAGCCTGCAAACGCGCACCATCGGCATTGCGCAGGGGCCTGCCTGAGAAGCGGCGCCCTGCAGTGGTTCTGCAAGCCCCACCAGACTTGCAGCCTGGATTGCGGCACGGCGCCTCCTCGCATGCACTGCCACGACCCGAGGCGTTGAGAGCGGGGCCGCCGAGGTCTCGCGACGGGACCACCCCGGAAAGGCCGTCCTGCAAGCGCGATACGTCAGTGGGCCATGAGTACCGGGATGCGCGCGTGCTCGACCACATGCCGGGTGACGCCACCGAGCAGGAACTCGCGCACGCGGCTGTGGGTGTAGGCACCTATCGCCAGCAAGGAGGCGTTCCGGCGCTCGGCCTCGTCCAGGATGGCCGCGCCGACCGAGATCCCATCCCCGACCGGCAGGGTGACGTCCTCGGCCACGATGCCGTGCCAGCGCAGGTAGGCGCACAGGTCCGCGGCCCGCGTTTCCTCGAAGCGTTCCGTCCTCGCATGCACGACCGTGACGCGGGCGGCCTCGTGCAGCAGCGTGATGGATTGCCCGATCAGGCGTGCCGCTTCGAGACTGCCGTTCCAGGCGATCACGACGTGTTCGAGGAGGTCGTACGGGACTACCTCACCAACCATCAGCGTCGGTCGTCCGATCGAGAACAGGGCCGTGTCCAGCGCCCGCCCGGTGAACGAGCGCGCCGGATCGGGTCGGTCGACGATGATCAAGTCGTTCACTCGCCCGGCCAGCGTCAGGAGCGGCTCGACCTCGCCCGACAGCTCCGTCCAGGTCGCGAAAGTGGCGTCCAGGCGCTCGGTCTTGGCGACCAGCGGAACGCCCTCGCGTCCGCACCAGGCTTCCAGGGCCGCCTTGCCTTCGGCCGCGGCCTCGCGCACGCCCCGCTCGATGGCCTCGATGGTCGCGCAGTCCATCGGCATGACGCTGGCCAAACTGGCGATGCCGACCATGCCGGTCATGCTGGCCATGACGTAACCCGGGTCCGGCGCCATGAAGGCGACCCCAATGTGCGCGTGCAGGCGCCGACCAAGGCGAAGGGCTGCCTCCAGGCGGCGGGTGACATCGATGCCTGGGGCTGTGGGGACGAGAAGACAGCGGAGGTACATCGAGACTCTCCCTCAGCGTTCGAGCGACTTCATGTAGCCGATCAGGTCCTGCGCCTGGTCAGGGTCGAACCGGAACTCGGGCATGCTCGGATGACCGGTGCGGATGCCTTCCGTGAGCGCCTCGCCGAGATCCTCGACGGGGTAGCGCTTGTGCAGTTCGCGGAAGGGAGGCGCGGCGCGCAGCGGGCTCGCCCCGACACGCCCGACGGCGTGGCAGCGGGCACAGTTGGTCCTGGCGAGGGACTCGCCCTGCTTGACCTGCCGGTCCCAGGCCTGGGCGGAGCCGGTGCCGATAAGGATGGACAGCAGCACCAGAGCGCCCGCGTGGATGGTGGTCGCCGAGGGCATCAGTGGCTCATCAGGCAGCAGACGGGGGTCGATTGCAGGACTTCGCGGGTGGCGCCGCCGAAGGCCCACTCGCGCAGCCGGCTATGCCCGTAGGCGCCCATCACGATGATGTCCGCGTCCTCCCGCCCGGCGAACCGAAGGATCTCGTCGGCGGGGCCGATCTCCGGCTTGCGCAGCAGGTGGGTCGTGGCCTTGATTCCGTGCCCGGACAGGTACTCGGCCGCGCCCTCGGCGCCCACGTGCTGCGCGTCCGGTCCCACGGCCACCACGCAAACCTGCTCGGTCTGTCTCAAGAACGGTAAAGCGTCGTGAAGGGCTCGACGGGCCTCGGGCGTATCCTTCCAAGCCACCACGACTCGCTTGACCGCGAGGTGCTCGATGCCCGGCGGGACCACCAGCACCGGACGCCCCACCTCCATCAGCAGCCCCCCGGTGGAGACCGCCATCGGACCGGCATCACCGTCCGCAGGTCCCTGCCGGCCGACGACCACGAGGTCGGCGGTGCGCGCCTGCGCACCGAGGAAAGCCAACGGATCGGTCGGTGCGGAGCGCCAGCTCGTCTTAGGCGCCTGCCCGGCCTCGCGCTCGAAAAGCGCTTTGGCCTCCGCGAGCTGCTCATCGGTCAGGCGCTCCTCAAGGGCCCAGACACGCTCGACCTCCAGCATGTCGCCGACCGGCATGGGTCCGAGGACCGGACGTGCGGCGACGCCGGTCAGCTTGGACCCGAACTGTTGGGCGAGGCCGGCCGCCAATTGGACTCGGTCCGCCGCCGCGGGCCCGAGGTCGACCGAGACCATGATGTTGGAGATCTTCATGACCACCTCCCTTGGCCGGGCTGCCGGCGCGATGGAGGTACTCTGGCCCCGGTTCGCGGGGACGACCTTGATCCATCGCAAGGGCACTCGATGGGCAGTTCAAATGCAGCGGACGAGACCGGTTCAGGGCACGAGAACGGCGGCGCCCTGAAGGGCGCCGGACCGGTGGGCGGCGATCACCGCGTTGGCCTGGACGAGCGGGAACGTGCGCGTGCGGCTGACGATGCCGGCCCGCGGCACGACCTCGAAGAAACCGCGTGCATCCGCGCGGGTGAGGTTCGCCACCGAGCGCACCGAACGCTCCTCCCAGAGCAGTTCGTAGGGGAAGCGCGGGATGTCGCTCATGTGGATGCCGCCACAGACAACGCATCCGCCCCTGCGCAACTCCGCGAGTGCGGTCGGCACCAGCCGGCCGTCGGGTGCGAAGATCAAGGCCGCGTCCAGCGGCTCGGGCGGCGCCTCGTCCGACCCACCGGCCCATTCCGCCCCGAGGGAGCGGGCGAAGTCCTGGGCTTTCCGGTCGCCGGGTCGGGTGAGCGCGAACACGCGGCGGCCCTGCCAACGGCAGACCTGGGCGACGATGTGCGCGGCCGCCCCGAAGCCGTAGAGCCCCACAGTATCGGCGTCCTCCGCCATCCGCAGCGTGCGCCAACCGATCAGCCCTGCGCAGAGGAGCGGCGCTGTCGCGACCGGGTCCAGGCTTGTGTCGAGCGGGATGGTGAAGGCGGCCTCGGCCAAGAGCTGGGTGGCGAACCCGCCGTCGCGGGTGCAGCCGGTGAAGCCGGGGGCATCGCACAGGTTCTCCCGGTCGGTTTTACAGTAGCGGCAGTGGCCGCAAGCGTGCCCGAGCCAGGGCACCCCGACGCGTTGACCCGGGGCCGGATCGGTCACGCCTTCGCCGATAGCCTCGACGATGCCGACGACCTCGTGGCCGGGCACGATGGGGTAGACGGCCCGCGGAAGCTCTCCGTCGATGACGTGGAGGTCGGTTCGACAGACCGCGCAGGCCTCAACCCGGATGCGGACCTCGCCGGGGCCGGGAATTGGATCGGGCCTCTCCTCCGGCACGAGGGGACCGCCGATCTCCTGCAGGACCATCGCCAGCATCGGCAACTCCCCGTCATGCGAGCGTCAGGCGGTCCTCGACGGCGCGGACGCCGGGCGCCGACCACGCGGCACGCTCGGCGAGCTTGCGCTCGCTCCAGACGTCGACGCATCCGTCCAGGATCACCTTGTCCCCGTCCACGTGGACGCGGATGGTGTCGGGATCCCGGGCGCTGCGCCTCAGGGCGGCGAGGATCCTGTCCTTGACCTCGGTGGGTCGGACATGCGGCTTCACCGCGATGAGGTTGACGATGTCGGTGACGCCGGCGAGCCGCCGCAGCGCCTCATCGACCGCCGCCTTCTGGTGGTAGTGCGGCACGCATCCTTCGAGCGTGACGCAGCCCTTCTCGACCTTGAGCGAGACCGACCACTCCGGGATCTGCACGTCCCACTCCAGTACCCGGGCGCACCGCTCGGCCAGGGCCTCGTCGCCGACGCGCGGATTTTCCGGATACCGCACCTCGATCCGCTCGATCACGGCCCGGACGCCGCGCACCCGGAGCGTGACGCGCTCGGCGATGCTCTTCTCGGCGTAGTTCCGGACGTGGCCGGTGAGCGTCACGACACCGTCGTCGACCGCGACGCCGATCTGCGCCGCGTCGACCATGGGGGCGTATTCCAATTCGTCGAGCACCTGACGGCGTACGCTGATGTCGTCCATCGCGGGTCTCCTCGATTCGCCGGGATTTTTTTCAGAGAGCCAGCCAAAGCAGCGCCGGCGTCACCACCGAGGCCGCGATGGCGAGCGCCAGCGCCTGCAGGCTGCCGATGGACCGGTAGCGCGCCGCGTCCGTGACGACCCGGGGTTCGGAGTCGTTCGTCGGTGCCAGCATGACCGGCACCCGCGCCCGGCGTACCGTCGTGATGAAGGTGGTTCGAAGCACCAGGGCCATCGTTCGCTCCCGTCCTGCTGACGGAAGGTATCCTGCCGTCCCTCCGGGGAGCCGCCTTGATCCAGCTCAACGCCGCTAGCCTCGGCTGCCTGCACGGTCGTCCGGGATCCGCAACCGGGAGGCCGACATGGACGCGAGGCGCCAGCCGACGAAGACCCACGAGGAACGCCGCGACGGCGGCCGTGCGGACGGCGGTCACGACCTGGCCTTCGTGCCGGGGCCGCTCGGGCCCGACAGCCTCAGGCGGATCGACAGCTACTGGCGGGCTGCGAACTACCTGTCGGTCGGCCAGATCTACCTCATGGCCAACCCGCTCCTGCGCGAACCGCTCAGGCCCGAGCACGTCAAGCCAAGGCTTCTCGGCCACTGGGGCACGACACCGGGCCTCAACTTCATCTACGTCCACCTGAACCGGGTCATCCGGCAGCGCGACCTCGACATGATCGCGGTGTGGGGGCCGGGTCACGGCGCGCCGGGGCTCGTCGCCAACGCCTACCTGGAGGGCACCTACAGCGAGATCTACCCCGACGTTGCGCGGGACGCGGAGGGGATGGAGCGCCTGTTCAGGCAGTTCTCGTTTCCCGGGGGCATACCGAGCCACGCCTCGCCGGAGCTGCCCGGCTCCATCCACGAGGGCGGCGAGCTCGGCTATTCCTTGGCTCATGCGTTCGGCGCTGCCCTGGACAACCCCGGCCTGATCGTCGCCTGCGTGGTCGGCGACGGCGAGGCGGAGACGGGGCCGCTCGCCGCGTCGTGGCACTCCAACAAGTTCCTGAATCCGACCACCGACGGAGCCGTACTGCCGATCCTGCACCTCAACGGCTATAAGATCGCCAACCCGACGCTCCTCGCCCGGATGCCCGCGGATGAGCTTCGCAGCCTCCTCGTCGGGTACGGCTACGAGCCGACCTTCGTCGAGGGCGACGAACCGGCCGCCATGCACCAGGCCATGGCGAAGGCCCTCGACGCGGTCCTCGACGAGATCGCAGCCATCCGGCACTCCGCGCGCTGCGGCGAGGCCCGGCGACCGCGCTGGCCGATGATCGTGCTGCGCAGCCCCAAGGGTTGGACGGGACCGAAGGCCGTTGACGGCAAGCCGGTCGAGGGAACTTGGCGCTCGCATCAGGTTCCCGTCGCGGCCACGCGGGAAAACCCGGAGCACCGCGCGATTCTCGAAGCCTGGATGCGCTCCTACCGACCGGAGGAGCTGTTCGACGAGGACGGCTCGCTCGTTCAGGAACTCGCCACCCTGGCGCCGAAGGGGCCGCGGCGCATCTCGGCCAACCCGCACGCCAACGCGCATAAGAGCGCGCCCTTGCGGCTGCCGGACATCATGGACTTCGCCGTCTCCGTGCCGGGACCTGGCCGCTCCCGAGCCGAGGCCACCCGCACGCTCGGCGGCTACCTGCGGGAGGTCTTGTCCCTGAACAAGCACGCCCGCAACTTCCGGATCATGGGTCCCGATGAGACCAGCTCGAACCGGCTTGACGCGGTGTTCGACGTGACGGGGCGCGTCTGGCAGGAGGCGACCCTGCCGGGCGACGACCACCTTCAGCGCGACGGCCGGGTCATGGAGGTGCTGAGCGAGCACCTCTGCGAGGGCTGGCTCGAAGGCTACCTGCTCACGGGCCGGCACGGCCTGTTCGCGACCTACGAGGCCTTCGCCCACGTCGTCGATTCGATGGTGAACCAGCACGCCAAGTGGCTCAAGTCCTCGCGCGACCTGCCCTGGCGACGACCGGTGCCATCCCTGAACATCTTGCTCTCGTCCCACGTCTGGCGGCAGGACCACAACGGCTTCAGCCACCAGGATCCGAGCTTCATCGACTTCGTGGCGAACAAGCGCGGGGATACGGCGCGGATCTACCTGCCGCCGGACGCGAACACCCTGCTGTGCGTCACGGATCACTGCCTGCGAACCTATGACCGCATCAACGTCGTCGTGGCCGGCAAGCAGCCGGCGCTGCAGTGGCTGACCCTGGACGAAGCCGTCACGCACTGCGCGGCCGGCATCGACATTTGGGACTGGGCCTCGAACGAGGGGGACACGGAGCCCGACGTTGTGATGGCCTGCGCGGGCGACGTGCCGACGATGGAAACGCTCGCCGCGGTGGATTGGCTGCGCCGGCACGTCCCGGAACTCAGGGTCCGGGTCGTAAACGTGGTCGACCTGATGACGCTGCCGGCGCCCGAGACGCATCCGCACGGTCTCGACGACCCGACTTTCGACAGCCTGTTCACGCGCGACCGGCCGGTGGTGTTCGCCTACCACGGCTATCCGTGGCTCATTCACCGGCTGACCTACAAGCGGACGAACCACGGCAACTTCCACGTCCATGGCTTCATTGAGGAGGGCACGACCACGACGCCCTTCGACATGTGCGTGTTGAACCGGCTCGACCGCTATCATCTCGCCCAGGCCGCGATCCGGGCCGTCCCGCGACTGGGCGCCCGGGCCGAGCACGCCGAGGAGGCGCTTCGCGAGGCGCTGGCCACCCATCGCGAGCATGTTCGCCGAACCGGCGACGACCTGCCTGAGGTGCGGGATTGGGTCTGGCCGGAACGGCACGCCCCCGAGGATCGCGACCGCCGGATCCAGGGCGACATCATGCAGTGCGGCCCGACCGACACGGCCAAGCCTGGGCAGGCGGGGACGGTGGACGGGTGGACGGTCGTGACCTGAGGCCGGGCGATGATCCTCGTGCTCAACGCCGGTTCCTCCAGCCTGCGCTGCGCCCTTTTCCGGCCGGGCGCCGACGAGCCGGCGTGGCGAGCGCACGTCGCCGAGATCGGGCATGATCCAAGGCTCTCCGTCGACGGCGCCGCCGTCGGGGGTGAGCGCCCACCGGCGGGCGACCATGCCGCCGTCGCCCGCTGGCTGTTCGTGCGACTTCCCGCGGCACCGACCGCGGTGGGACACCGCGTCGTCCATGGCGGCTTGCATCTCGCAGCGCCGGTGCGGCTCGACGCGGAGATCCTCGCGGCGCTTGAAGGGCTTATTCCGCTCGCGCCCGCGCACCAGCCGCAGGCGCTCGCCTGCATCCGCGCGGTCGGGGAGGTCTGGCCGGATCTGCCGCAGGTCGCCTGCTTCGACACCGCCTTCCATCGGACGCAGGACCGGTTGGCCCAACTCTACCCGCTGCCGCGCGCCTTTATCGACAAGGGGCTCGTGCGCTTCGGCTTCCACGGACTGTCCTACGCCCATCTCGCCCGAACGCTTCCGCACGGGCGGATCCTGGCCGCCCATCTCGGGCACGGGGCGAGCCTGTGCGCGATCCGGGACGGGCGAAGCGTCGCTACGACGATGGGCTTCACCACGCTCGACGGGCTGATGATGGGCACCCGCAGCGGGGCGGTCGACCCGGGCCTCGTTCTGTACCTGATCCGGGAGCGCGGCCTGTCAGCCGACGCGGTGGCCGATCTCCTGAACGAGCGGTCGGGCCTCCTCGGCGTCTCCGGCATAAGCGACGACGTGCGGGTCTTGGAGGCGAGCGACGCTTCGGCCGCGCGCGAGGCCCTGGATCTGTTCACCTACCGGATCGTGCGGGAGGCAGGCTCGCTCATCGCCACCCTCGGCGGCGTCGACACCCTGGTCTTCACGGGCGGCATCGGCGAGCACGCCGTGCAGGTTCGCGCCGCCATCTGCCGCGGGCTGTCCTTCGCTGGCGTCAGCCTCGACGAAGAAGCCAATGCCGGCGGCGAGGCGATGATCGAGGCGTCCGGCTCGGCGGTCTCGGTTCGCATCGCGCCCGCGAACGAGGAGCGCGAGATCGCTCTGTCGGTGACCGATGCGCTCGAGCCGCTGTGAGCGCGCCGCTCGCCGACGCATCGCCGGTGGACCCCGACCTCTTCGATCAGAGCGCCGCGTGCTCCGGCTTGAGGTAGGCGGGGTCGAATTCGGCGACCTCCGTCAACCCATCCCAGTCTTCTATGGTGATCCACCGGCCTCGCCACGACATGAGCTTGGCCGAGGCAAGCCTTCTCACGATACGGTTGGCATGGACCGACGTCAGTCCGAGGGCGCTGCCGAGTTCCGTCTGCGTCAACGGCATGGGGAATCGGGACGCTTCGGCCAAGCCGGCGGCTGCCGCCCGCGTGAAGAGCTCGCAGATCAGGTGCGCCATCCCCTCGTACGCTTGGCGATGGCCGGCGTTCAGGAGCCAGCGACGGGCCGTGGCCAACTCGACGACTGCTTCGAGCTGCACCATGCGGCCGATGCGCGGATGCCGCTCCATGAGGCGTTTGAAGGCATCATGCGGGATGACGCCGATGCGACATGGCGTGAGCGAAGCGACCACGTGATCCATCCGCCCTCGAAAAAGGCCCTGCAGGTCAAGGAAGTCGCCCGGGATTTGTAGGCTCAGGATCTGCGGCCTGAAGGTCTCCAGGGGGATGTACTTACAAGTCCAGCCATCCAGAAGAATCCGGCAATGAACCGTAACGTCGTCCTCGCGTAATATCTCCCTGTCGGCCTCGATTGTTGCGACCCGGGATACGGACGCGGCGAGGGCGTCGATCTCCGGGGCCGAGACACCGCACCGGTCCAGCCTGCGCCTGAGGCTCAAGGTCCAATCCACGCCCGACGCGCGGGCACGTTCGCTTGCCGTCTTACCGTTGCGCGATTGCGGGTCTCGCAAGACTGTCGGTGGGCGCGTCGAGGCTGGAGTCGATTGCGCGGCATCACCTCTGTCCGGTGCCGCCGCTTGGCCCGGCCTCGAACGCGTATCCCCATCGGTGTTGGACATGTGCGCCCCCCGGTTCCACAGGACGGATGGCAGGTTGGCGGCGCGATGCCCTCGCGCCTTGCGATGAATCAAAAAATCATGGTCGGGAGCACCATCCGCCTCGGCCGGTCCAATGCCGGTTGGATATCCGTCGGGGCAGGCCGAAGCAGGCCATCATGGGTGCGCAAGGCTTTCCCGACCCTCCACACTATGCTGGACACCTCCGCGGGCTGGCTTGACGATCAATGTCGATTGCATAGCTTGACCGAGTTTGGAACCAGGATCGGCAGTCACTGACGCTGGCTGTCCTGGCCCTCGTCGATACGACCTGCGTTTCCGACATCGAGGCCGAGAAGACGGTCCTCGGTATCCGCTGGCTGTATCCATCGGTACAGAAGCCGGTCGACTTCGCTTGCCCAGGCCAGCGGGAGGTCGAGCCAGAACGTGCGCCAGAGCGTCAGCAAGGCATTCTCGGCGAGCTCGAACTCCGAGGACGGAGGGCGCGCCGGAAGGTCCGACGACCCTCGCGTCATGACTTGATCCTTGCCTCGACGCGGCTGACCTGGGCGACGCGGAAGGTGCGCTCAGTCCCGTCACCGGCATCGCGGATCGAGACGTATTCGCCCTCGACGAAGGCATGGGTCCCAAGACGATAGCCGGGCTCGTCGTCCTCGTCGGTGCGGTCATCATAGTCGATCATCCAGGTCGCGCCGCCCTCGCCGCCGGCGCGGTGCACGAGCCGGCCATGCCGGTCGCACTCGCCGATCCAGAACCGCCGAGCGCGGCAATGGTCCCGGGTTTCCCGCCACAGCGTCGCGTCGAGGTGGCCGTCCGGTCCGAGCGGTGCCACGATCTCGTAGCCCCGTCCGCCGCTGCCGTCCGGATGCTCCGGGCAGCGCGCCAGCGTCAGGGTCACGCGCTGCAGCGTGGCGGGTGCGCTCGGTTTGCCCGTACGCGGTACCGCCCCCGGGGCGATGGCGTCCGCTCCATGCGTTCCATGAGCCATTGTGAGCCTCCTCGTTTCAGAACGATGTGCGTCCCGAAAACCGGACGCAGAGCACCTGTCAGGCGGATCCTCGATGTGGCGCCGCGGCCGTGGCGCGGACGAAGGGCCGGTGTCAGCGTAGGCAACCGGCACAGATGCCCCGCGTGACCGCATCGTCGCGCTCCTGTTCGGGCGTCCGCCGCTGGATGTCCCTGCCCGGCCCGAGGTCGAGCTTGTCCGGCCGCGGCACCGTCTCGCCGCTCTTGGTCACGTAATCGGAGCGGCTCGACGCAACCCGGTTCGATCCCGAGCCGTCGGCGTCTTGTCCGAGCACCGGCAGCGGGACACAAAAGCCAAGGAGGATCCCCGCGACGCCCAACGGGAGCGATAGCGCCGTGACCTTCGCCTCCCTCCAGGAGCCACCACGCGAGCACGTGCCGTGGAACATGGCCGCTCTCCTCAACTCAGGGCGACGATGCGGTCCTCGACGGCACGCACGCCCGGGACCGACCAGGCCGCACGCTCGGCGGCGTCCCGCTCCGCCCAGGCCGATACGGCGCCCTCCAACGTGACCTTGTCGCCCGAGACGGTGACCTTGATCCCGTCGGCCTCGAACATGACGCTGCGCCTGAACGCCTCCAGGATCTTGTCCTTGACCGCCGTCGGCGGTTCCCGCGGCCTGACCTCGACGAGGTTGGTCACGCCATGGACGCCCGACAGCTTCCGCACCGCCGCCTCGGCGCCCGCCATCTGGTACTGCCAGTCCACCGTGCCAGTCAGCGTGACCCAGCCGCCGGCGACCTTCACCTGAATGGCCTGCTTCGGGAGGTGCACCGACCAGTCGATGATGGCCAGCGCCCGCGCGGCGATCTGGTCGTCGGCGACCTTCTTGTCGTCGGCGTAGCGGACCTCGATCTCCTGGGCGATGGCGCGCACGCCCCTGACCCGGCGAACGGCGCGCTCGGCCTCGACCTTCTCGGCGTAGCTGCCGACGTGGCCGGTCAGGGTCACCACGCCTCCCGAGACGGCGACGCCGATGTCGCCGGCATCTAGGCTGGGGTCGAAGTCGAGCTCGTCGAGCACGTCGCGGCGCAGATCCTTGTCGGTCATGGCGTCCTTCCTCATGACGTCTCTCCGATTCGTGCCGGGTGGCAGGAATGGTTGGGTCGATCCTGCGCGGCCTAGCCGGAGGAGCCTTGATCCAGCGCAACCCCGACGCGCCGCTCGGCCTGTGCCAGCGCGGCGCACCGGGTCATCTCCGTGCTCAAGCGATCTACCGTCGCCTCGATGCCGGCCGCCTTCAGGTCGGTTTGAAGCCTCGCGATCAGCGTGTCGTCGTCGGTGACGACCGCGCCCTCCGCGAAGGACGTGACGTAACCCTCGGCCGCCGTGCCGGTCAGGCGCATCCGTTCACAGGCCCAAGTCGCCAAGAGCCGGTTGCGCCGGTTGCGGGCGTGAAAGCGCGCCTCCTCCTCCTGGACGAAGCGGCGCTCGGCGGCCCGCTCGCGCTCGTCGAACGTCGTGGTCATGGAAGCCTCCAATCCGGTGCAGCGCCGGACCGGACCGGCGGCCGATCAGCTATCTTTCGACCGGTCCCGGCGGCCAGCCTTGAGGCAGATCAAGCTCCCGGACGTCGGCCCTGCGCGTGGTGCCGCGGGCGGACGACCCATGATTTCACGGCCTCGACCGCCGCCAGGTACGCGACGGTGATCAGCCCGATGGCGAGCAGGGTCGGCAGGTCTGGGATCTGGAAGCCGAACCAGCTCCCCAGCGGCGAGAACGGAAGGGCCAACGTGGCCCCGAGGGCTGCGAGCGATGAACCAACCAACGCCGCGCTCGGACGGTCCTCCCAGGGATGCCCGTTTGTCCGGATGACGAAGATCACCAGGATCTGCGTCGCCATCGACTCCAGGAACCAGGCCGTGCGGAACTCCTCGGCCGAGGCGCCGAAGACGAGGAGCAGCACACCGAAGGTCAGGAGGTCGAACAGCGACGACAGCGGCCCCATCACCGCGGCGAAACGGAGTACGTTCGCCATGTCCCAGACCTGGGGCCGGGCGGTCGCGGACGAGGCCACCCGGTCGAACGGGATGCCGACCTCCGAGAGGTCGTAGAGCAGGTTGTTGAGGAGGATCTGCGTCGGCAGCATCGGCAGGAACGGCAGCGCCACCGAGGCGACCGCCATGGAGAGCATGTTGCCGAAGTTCGAGCTCGCCCCCATGCGGACGTACTTGAGGATGTTGGCAAAGGTCCGCCGTCCCTCCTCGACGCCGTCGGCGACGACCTCTAGGTCGGAGGCGAGCAGGATCATGTCGGCGGCGGCCTGGGCCACACCGGTCGCGCCGTCGACCGAAAGGCCGATGTCGGCCTGCGCGAGGCCGGGCGCGTCGTTGATGCCGTCGCCCAGGAAGCCGACTACGGCGCCCTTGGCCTGGAGCGCCCGCACGACGCGCGCCTTCTGGTCGGGCGTCAGCCGCCCGAAGGCGTCCACCTTCCGGACCCGCACCGCGAGGGCCGCGTCGCTGAGCGCCGCGACCTCGGGGCCGGACAAAACCGTGCCGGCATGCAGCCCGACGAGACCTGCGAGACGGCGCACGACCACAGGGTCGTCGCCGGACAGGATCTTCAGGCGCACGCCCGCCCGCGCGAGCCGCGCGATGGCCGCCGCCGTGGGTTTCGGCGGATCGGCGAAGGCACAGAACCCCTCAAAGACGAGGTTGACCTCGTCCGTGCCTCCGGGCGGTGTCACGTGCCCGGACCAAACCCGCGAGGCGACGGCGATGCTGCGCAATCCGTCTTCTGCCAGCGTTCGGACCTGCCCGAGGGCCTCGCCGCGCGCCGCCGGGGTCATCAGTTCCGTCCGCTCGCCGGCACGGCGCGCGGTGCACAGCGCGAGGACGGCTTCCGGGGCGCCCTTGAGGATCAGCAGCGTCCCTTCCGGTCCCTGCGCGATGACCGACCCGGTGCGGCGCCCGTAGTCGAACGCCCGCCGGCCGGAGAGGCCCCACCCCTGCCCGGCGTTCGGATGGGCTTTGGCCAAGGCGGCGTCGAGCGAACCACGGTCGCCGCCGAGGTCGGCGGCGACGGCCGCGAGCCGCGCCGGCCGCGCATTGTCCCGGCCCGCCGGGTCGAGGCTGCGCGCCAGCGCGATCTCGGCGGAGGTCAACGTCCCGGTCTTGTCGGTGCAGAGCACGGTCATCGCGCCGAGGTCGTGGATGGCGGCCAGGCGTTTCACGATGACCTTGCGCGCCGCCATGCGCAGCGCGCCCCGGGAGAGCGTCACGGTGGTGACCATCGGCAGAAGCTCCGGGGTCAGCCCGACCGCGAGGGCCACGGCGAACAGGAGCGAATCGAGCACCGGCCGGCCGAGGACGACACGGAACGCCAGGACGGAGAGCACCAAGCCGATGGTGAGCCGGGCGACGACGAGCCCAAACGCGTGCAGGTCACGCTGGAAGGGCGAAGATGCCTGAGCCTCGACCAGCGCCGAGGCTGCCGCGCCGAACATCGTGGAGCGACCGGTCGCGACGACGAGGGCGGTCGCCTCGCCCGTCTGGGCGACGGCGCCGCGGAAGAGGGCGTTCGAGGCCTCGGCCGGCTCGGAGGCCGTCACAGGTCCGGCGCGCTTCTCGACCGGGTAGGGCTCACCGGTCAGCGCGGCTTCGGCGGCCGTGAGCGCATCGCTCTCGATGATGACGGCGTCTGCCGGAACGATGTCTCCTGCTCGAACGCGCAGGAGGTCGCCCGGGACCACCTGTTCCACCGGGACGGCGACGAAGTGGCCGTCGCGCCGTACCTCGGCCTTCAGCGCCACCGCGTGGCGCAGAGCCTCCGCCGCCCTCGTCGCATGACCCTCCTGCACGGTGTCGAGACCGACGGACAACCCCAGGATGGCGACGATGATCGCGCCCCCGACCACGTCTCCGGTCGCAACCGACACGAGCCCGGCCGTGAGCAGGATCAAGGCGAGCGGTTCGAGCAGGCGGCGCAGCACAGCTGGCAGCGCGCCATCAGCCCGCGCGCCGGCATCGCTGTTCGGCCCGTAGCGTTCGAGCCGGCGCGCCGCTTCGGATGAGTCGAGTCCGTCGAGCCCGCACCCGAGCTCGGAGCAGAGCGCATCGGATCCGCGCGTCCAGAAAGCCGCGGCGGACACGGATGGCGGCTGGTCCGGCAGCGAGGAGATGTCCCGGGCGAGGACCGGAGCCGCTGTCATTGCCATGGGGCAGGTCCATCGCCTTCCGCTCGTGGCGGACGACATCATCGGCGGGCGATGGGGTCGTTGCGCTGGATCAAGCCGCCGCCCTGGCCGGCTGCCCGCAGATACCTCAGGCTGGCGGTCAGCTGCCGGTCCCGCGTCGGGTCGATCAGGCCATCCTCCACGATGCCGTCCTGCAAGGACCCGCCGTTCCCGTACGGCCTCTCCGGCGGTCTTCCGCCATCTTCCGCCGCCATTCCGTCAGGTGGCACTTCGCGGTCGGGCTCGATGCCGTTGCCTTCCACGCTGCGGCCTGCAGGCGTGACGACCCAGGCCGTGGTCAGCCGCAGACCGCGCCCGTCCCGGTGCGCGTAGGTGGTCTGAACGGCGCCCTTGCCGTAGGTGCGCGTGCCGATGACGGTCGCGCGTCGGTGGTCCTGGAGCGCTCCGGCGACGATCTCGGCCGCGGAGGCCGTGCCGCCATCCACGAGCAGGACGAGCGGAAGTCCATCGATCAAGTCACCTCCGGTCCCGTCCAGCGCGAACCGCTCGACCTTGTCGGGACCGCGACCGACTAGGCGCACGATCTCACCGTGCCCAAGGAAGGCTCCGGCCACCGCAACGGCCTGCACCACGAGGCCGCCTGGATTGCCGCGTAGGTCCACTACGAAGCCGCGGAGCCGGTCCCGACCAATGCGGTTCTTCAGGGTCGCGACCGCGCTGACCAGCCTGCCGATGGTGAACTCGTCGAAGTGATCGACACCGATATAGGCGATGGCATCGAAGACCCGTATGCGGATCGGGTGCAGCGGTAGCCATTCCCGGGTCATGATCACCTCGACCGGGGCTGGCGCCTCCGTTTGCACGATCTGCAGTCGCGCCGTGGAGCCCGGCTCGCCCCGCAAGCGGTCGGCAACCTGATCGACCCCGAGGTCTTCGACGGCGTCGCCATCGATGCGCACTATCACGGTCCCGGGCTTCAAGCCGGCTCGCGCCGCGGGGGCGCCTGGAAGCGTGCTCCGAACCCGCCCACCTGCCTCGACTTCCAGGCCGATGCCCGCGTAGGTCCCGGTATTCTGCTCGTCGAGCCGACGAAACTCGGTCGCCGTCAGGTAGCGTGAATGCCGGTCCAGGGATGCGACCATCCCGGCGATGGCCGCGTCGACCAAGCGGCCATCGGTGGGGATGTCGACCGCTCGTGTTCGGACGACGTGGAACGCGGCCCCGAAGGCGAGCAGATCCCTGTACGAGGACTCGCGCGATCGGTCGGGCCAAATGCCGGCATCGGGTGAGCCCGGCGTCATCAGGACCGTGCCGACCGTCCCGGCTAACCCGGCCAACCCGACGATCAAGCACGTGAGACCGCGACCGGGCGTTGACCGGTCGCGTGCCGGCTCGCCTTCGGTCGATCTGAACGGCATCGTCTGGCCCGAATTGCTGATGCGCCTTCAGGGTGGCTATGCGCACCCGGCATCGCATTGACGTGCGTCAACGGACGCCGTGGTGCGCCCCCCCGACCGTTCTGGCCGGATCTCGGGACCGCCTGAGGAGGACGGGCGGTCGGCTGCCCCGTCACGGCAACGGCCCGTCGAGAGACAGGACAGTCGAGCGCAGAATGTCCAGCGGCACGTCTGACTGGAGACGATGCCACGAGAGCGCGCCGCAACCGCGTGCGACCTGGGCCGTCAGGACCGCCGCGGTCGCGTCCGAGGGGTCACCGACACGCTTCTCGATGCGGCTTGCGAGCGTCGCGGCCGGCGCTTCCAGCCAAACGCCGAGGAACCCGGCATCGTTGTCCCGGGCGACCGCCTCGATGCCTTCACGTTCCGCAGGGCGGTCGAAGACGGCATCGGCGACGGCGCAATGGCCAGCGGCCAGGACACAGGCCGCCTCCGACCGCAGGATCTCGTAGACCCGACGTGACACTGCGGGAGCATAGGCCGATGCCGGCAGCCGCGTGAGGGCGTCGACGCCATGCAGGCGCTTGCGGATGCGGTCGCTCGACAGGATGCGGGCACCCGGGGCCGCCCCGATCCACGGGGCAACTGCGACCGCAACGGTCGACTTGCCGGAACCGCTGAGGCCGCCGACCGCCAGGACGACGACAGACTTGTCGGTAAGCAGACTCTCCGCGAGGGCCAGATAGGCTTGCGCCTCGGCCGTCTTCGCGGCGGCGACATCGCCAGTTCCATCCGCCGCTTGCGCCGCAATGACGTGGGCGCGGATCACCGCGCGCAACGCCATCAGGAACGGCAGCAGCCCGATCCCGTCGGTCTCGTCCGCCAAATCGAGGTACCGGTTGAGGAGGAGGTTGGCGAGGTCGAAGCGGTCGCGGTGCCAGAGATCCATGAGGGTGAAGGCGAGGTCGTACAGGACATCAGTCGTCGCGATGGTCTCGCTGAATTCGATGCAGTCGAACGGCGTCGGTCTTCCCTCGAACAGGCAGATGTTGCGCAGGGTCATGTCGCCGTGGCAGCGGCGGACCTTGCCTGCCGTGCGGCGCGCATCCAGCAGAGGGGCGTGCCGCGTCAGGTGCGACCGGAACCGAGCAGTGAGAGCCTTCGTCCCCTTGGCCGTGAGGAGCCCCGTCGCCCGGAGAGCGGCGTCGTTCATGTCGACGAGCGTCGCCATGGCGGCGGCCCCGCCTCCGTCCCGGTGGATCTCCGCGTTGGCATGGAAGTTCGCGATGACCTGCGCGAGTTCCGCGACGTGGCTGGGCCCGAGGCGACCGTCGCGCGCCATGGCGTCGAACAGGTCCGCCTCCGGGAAGCGGCGCATCTCCACCACGGCGTCGACGAGATCCCCGGACCCGTCGAAGGCCAGTGTCCCGCCCGGTTCGCGCGTGATCCGCCGGGCGCCGAGATAGAGCGTAGGAGCCGTGCGCCGGTTGAGTGCCACCTCTGCCTCACAAGCCGCGAGCCGGCGCTCGGGCGTGGAGAAATCGAGGTAGGGAAAGCGCACGGCGCGCTTGAACTTGAATACGCGGTCCCCTGCCAGGAACAGCCTGGAGATGTGCGTGGTTGCCGTGTCCACCGTCCCCGTGCGCGATAAGGCCTGCTTCAGGAACTCGCCAACACAAGACTGGTCCAAGGGCGACATGCGGGTTGGTCCTCGGGAGCCTCGACCTTGGACGCGGCGCAGGCCGAGGTCGACGTGCATCGGCGTTCGGGCTCCGTGTGCGACTGGCGAGACGCGGTCGCCGGGTGACCGGCACCCGTCGGTTGAGCCTTGCGTCGGCACCACCTGATCGACCTTGAGATGGATCAAGGGAGCCGCGGCCCGGGAGGTGCAGTCAGGGGCTTTGCGGAGGCCGCCATGGCCGCACGAACCGACAAAACCGACCCGTTCGACCCGTTCGGCGTCGCCGCCTCGATGAACGAATGGTGTTGTTTGCTGAAGGCGGCCCGAGAACTCAGAGACATCGACCAGGAGATGATGGAGGCGATGACGGAGGCTGACGCCTCATCTTCCATCGGCCTGTCGCCGGAAGCCGCCGCGAAGGTCCGCAACATCGCAAACCTCATGCGAAGCCTGAACATCGACCCCGAAGCTGTCCGGCTGCACCAGCCCGGGGCCATGCGAGAGCTTGAAGCGGCCTGCCTGAAGTGTACGGAACGCAGCCGTTGCGCGCGCGAGCTCTGGGCCGGAACCGCGTCCGACGCCTACCCGGAATACTGCCCGAATGCCGTTCGCCTCGACCGGTTACGACATGCTTGAACCGGGAGCGGCCATCGAACCCTTGTCGTCCGACCCGCAGGTGGCGACCGACCGTGCCATGCCGGCTATGGGGCAGGCTCATGCCATGCCGGTCGAGGACGTTCCCGGGCACTTCGGGACGAGCGTGCACATAGGCCTTACGGAGGCGCAGGTCCGGCAAAGGCTCGCCCGAGCGGGTCGAAACGTAATCGCCACGAAGGAGCCGACCGGCGCGCTCGTCCTGTTCCTGCACCAGCTTGCCAGCCCCGTCGTCTACCTGCTGGCGGCGGCCGGTGGGCTCTCGCTCTACTTCGGCGATTGGCGGGAGGTCGTCGCCGTCGTAGCGGTCCTGGCCGTCAACACCGGTCTCGGCTTCTTCACCGAGTTGAGGGCGGTGCGGTCCGTCGAGGGATTGCGGGCGCTCGGGACGCACTCGTCCCGCGTCCGTCGTGACGGGCAGGTCCGGGTGCTGGCGGCCGAGGATCTCGTCCCGGGCGACATCGTGCTGGTGGAAGGCGGGGATGCGGTCCCGGCCGACATCCGGCTGGTCGAGACTTCGAACCTGGGCGCGGACGAGTCGTCGCTCACGGGGGAATCCAAGCCCGCGAACAAGTCGGCGGACCCGGTCGCTCCGGACGCGCTCCTGTCCGAGCGCTCGTCGATGCTCTTCCGGGGAACGCTGGTCACCCGCGGAAGTGCCACCGGCGTCGTCGTGGCGACCGGCGCCGGAACCGAGCTCGGCGGCGTCTCCCGCCTCGTGGAGCAGGCCGAGCCGGAGAGATCACCACTGGAGCGTCGCCTGGAACACCTGTCCCGGCAGATGGTCTGGGTCGTCCTGATGGTGGTCGTTCTCCTCGCCGGCGTCGGCGTGGCGACCGGCAAGGACCTCCGCCTGACGATCGAAGCCAGCATCGCACTGGCGGTCGCGGCCATTCCGGAAGGGCTGCCCATCGTGGCGACCCTGACGCTCGCGCGCGGAATGTGGAGGATGGCGCGCAGGAACGCGCTCATCGAGCGCCTTTCGGCCGTCGAGACGCTCGGGGCCACGACCCTCATCCTGACCGACAAGACGGGCACGCTCACCGAGAACCGGATGACGGTGCGGCATTTGTCGTCGCCTTCGGGCGATCTGCCCGTATCCGAGAGAGGGTGCGACCCGTCCAACGAAGCTCGACGCCTGCTCCGCGTCGCCGTGCTCTGCAACGATGCCGCCCTCGGAGCAGGCGTCGGAGAGGGCAGCGGCGACCCGATGGAACAGGCGCTTCTGCGAGCGGGGCGGTCCGTGGGCCTCGCCCGCGAAGCCCTACTGCACGACCGGCCGAAGGTGGGGAAGCACGCCTTCGAGGCGGACACCCGCATGATGGCGACCGTCCACGCTTCGGGGCCGCGCTACTTGGTGGCGGTCAAAGGCGCTCCGGAGGCCGTGCTCGCCGCCTCGCGATGTACCGGCGATGGAAAGCGCGACCGCCCGCTCGACGCTGTCGACCGCCACCTGTGGCGGCGGCGGGTCGAGGATCTCGGCGCACGGGGCCTGCGGGTCATCGCCTGTGCCGAGAAGATGACGGACGAGAGGGACATCCATCCGTTCGAGGAGCTCACGTTCCTCGGGCTGGTCGGGTTGGAGGATCCCGCCCGGGAGGACGTTCCAGGGACGCTGGCAGCCTGCCGCGCTGCCGGCATACGCGTCGTAATGGTCACCGGCGACCACGCCGTCACGGCGCGGAGCATCGCGCGCGCAATCGGGCTCGCCCGACCGGAGGACAAGGTTGCGGAAGGGGCTCCCGCTGGCGGCCTGCCGGACGGGCACGAGGACATCGCGGTCTTCGCGCGGGTGAGCCCGGCCGAGAAGCTGGCGCTGGTGCGTGCCTATCAGGACGTGGGCGAGGTCGTCGCCATGACCGGCGACGGCGTCAACGACGCCCCGGCCCTGAGGCAGGCGGACATCGGTGTCGCGATGGGTCAGCGGGGGACGGACGTGGCGCGCGAGGCAGCCGCCATGGTCCTCCTCGACGACGCGTTTCCGACCATCGTCGGCGCGATCCGGGAGGGACGGGTCATCTTCGACAACATCCGCCGGTTCGTCGCCTACCTCCTAGCCTGTAACTTGAGCGAGGTGATGGTCGTCGGGCTGGCGGTCGTGTCGACCTTGCCGTTGCCGATCCTGCCTTTGCAGATCCTCTACCTGAACGTCGTCACCGATGTCTTCCCGGCATTCGCGTTGGCGTTGGGAGAGGGTCGCGACGACATTTTACAGCGGCCGCCGCGGGACCCCAAGGAGCCCATCCTCGGGCGAAATCAATGGGTCCGGATCGTCCTGCATGCCGGCGCGATGACGGCATCGACCTTCGGCGCCTTGGCCGTTGCCGAGTTCTGGCTCGCCCTCGACCGAGCCTCCATCGTGACGGTCACGTTCCTGACGCTCGCCTTTTCCCAGCTCTGGCAGGTGTTCAACATGCGTGCCTCCGGTTCGAAGCACTTCCGGAACGAGGTCACGCGCAATCCCTGGGTCTGGGCCGCGCTGCTCCTGTGCACGGCGCTGCTCGTCGGACCGGCCTACCTTCCTCCCGTCGGCGCCGTGCTCGGCCTTGCCTCTCTCGGCTGGAACGGCTGGGCAATCGTACTACCGGCGAGCCTCGCGCCGCTCTTGGTCGTCCAATTCGGGACCTTCGTCGCAGGAGTAATCAAGCGGTCCGCGCGAGGGCCGCACCGTTTGAGGTCCGACGGTCTTTGACACCGGCGACGTGGGTATCCTTGCGAGCTTTCAAACGGGAGCAGGATAGCGATGAACCCGATTGCGGCCGATTGGGATGCACGGGTTGAGCGGTTAACCGGCCGCCTTCCCGTGCGCCTGCGCGAGGCGGTCACGTGGCTGAGAAAGCCATCGCGGCGCCCGGTGCGGCTTGCAGCGGCGCTCGCGCTGATCGGGGGTGGCCTGCTGTCGTTCCTGCCCATCCTCGGCCTCTGGATGCTCCCCCTTGGCCTCGCCCTCTTGAGCGAGGACATCCCGTCGCTGAAGCCGCGGCTTGAGACGCTCGCCAGGGCCGTCGAGCGCGCCGTTTCCCGCTTCCGGAAGCCATGATCGGGCCGGATGCAGATGACCTGGCGCAGTCGTTGAACGTCCCGGTGTTGCGCTGGATCAAGGCGGGCCCGCCGCTACGATGGAGACTTGGGCGACAAGGCAGTCTGGACCCCTCATGTCCCTCCCGTCCTCCTCCCCCCTCGCCGCGTTCCGCGACATTCTGGTCGCCGTCACCGAGGAGGGCCGCGGCGACGAGCCCGAGACGGCGCTCGGCTATGGCCTCACGTTTGCCGCCACGGCGGGCTCTCACCTGACCGTGCAGTCCGCTGCACGTCGTTTGACCATGGTCGGCGGAGCGGGTTTGGGGTTCGTCAACGACCTCGTCGCGGGCGAGAACCGGCGCTTGCGCATCCTAGCGCAGTCCGTTGCCGAACGCGTCGCCGGGGACGCCGCGAGTGCGGGCGTGACCTGTACGGCCGAGGCGCCTGCGCTCGCCTATCCGGACCTGATCGCACGAGTCACTTCTCGCGCTCGGCTCGCCGACCTGACCGTCCTGGATGCCGAGTCGCGGGAGGTGGATCTCGACCGCGACCTGATCGACGGGGTCCTGTTCGGGAGCGGACGTCCGCTCGTCGTCGTGCCCGCGGGCCGCTCGGCGTTCTCCGCGCGGCGGGTCGTCGTCGCCTGGGACGGAAGCGCACAGGCTGCCCGGGCCGCAAACGACGCGCTGCCGTTCCTGCGCGCTGCCGAGGCGGTCGAGATCGTATCGGTGGTCGGCGAGAAGGACTTGTCGGCCTCGGCCGCCGGCGCCGAATTCGCGCCGCACCTCGCGCGTCATGGCGTGAACGTTTCGGTGAACGTCCTGCCTGTCGTCGATGACGTTGCGGAGACGTTGAGGGCCCAGGTCGGACTGTTCCGCGCGGACATGCTGGTGATGGGAGCCTACCGACACCCGCGCCTGCAGGAATGGTTCCTCGGCGGCGCAACCCGGTCACTCCTGACCCGAAGCCCGGTACCGCTGTTCCTCGCCCATTGAACGATCACGCGCCGGGTGTCGCGCCCGGGCTTTTCCGGCACCTGCGCCCAAAGCTTCGCGAGGGTCGGAAGACTCCCTGGCGCGCAGACGCTGACACCGGCACGCCATAGTCCGGCGCCACACGCGCTCCGCAAGGCCTATCCCGGCACAGGAGGCAGCTCGGCCCCGGACAGCCATTCGGCCTGGGCTCCGTCCCCGCTCCGCTTTTTGGGCGATCTTTCAGGACGAAGCGCTGGGCTGCTTTGGAAACTCCAGCGGGAAATTGTTAAGCACCCGCCAGAGCTCGTAGCCCATCGACACCGTCTCCATCCGAATCCAGCCCCGCGCCTTTGCTCCGAGCGGGATGAAATCAACGTCAGGCCATGTGGGTCGCTCGGGGTCCTGCTCGACCAGCACGCGAAACAAGCCGCTCTGTTGCGCCGAGGGGTCGACAGCACGGACCCGCCCATCGAACATGCCGTGGGCTATCGAGGGCCAGCCGCTGAACTGGATGGCGGGCCAGCCCTCGAAGGCGAGGCGCACGCTCTGACCAGGCCGGATCAGGGCGATGTCTCGCCCGTCGACCATCAGCTCGACGACGCGTTCCGGCGCGTGCGGCGCGAGGGTGGCCAGGGTGTCCCCCGCGTTCACCAGCGTACCGGCCGCGGCGGCGTTGATGTGCAGGATGCGACCGTCCCTCGGGGCGCGCACGAGCTGCGCCGATTGGCGGTTCACTGTCACGTCGAGGCGGCTGAGCTTGGCCTTGGCCCCGGCCAGCTTGGCGCGCTGCTCCGCCACGCGGATCTGCGCGGACTCGAAGTTGCGCCGGGTCACGAAGCCCTTCTCGGCGGCCTCGCGCGTCTGGCTGACCTGGCTCTCCGCCACCTTAACGGCTTGATCGGCAGCCGCGATCTCGGCCTCGATCTGCTCCCGTTCGGCGGCGAGCCGCTTGAGAAGGAACGGATCGTTGTCGACGAGACGGGCGATGGGATCGCCGGCGCGAACCCGCTGGCTATCCTCAACGTACCATTGCTCAACCCGGCCCTGGACCAGGGCCGTGACCGTCTGGACCCGGTCGGCTGGGTTCGGCGCGATGATGCGCCCGATCCCAGCCGATGTCTGAGCCCAGGGCACGTAGAGGAGGATCAGGACCGCGAGAACGGTCCCGATACCGATGATCCACCCGAGGGCGACCGCCGCGCGGGGAGGCCGGATCCCGGTCAGGGTTGGGAAATGACGGAGGTGTTCAGGCCGCGACAGCATGCGTCCTCTCCCTCGGTAGCGCCTTATCGAGCGGTGCCTCACGTTCGGTGAAGCGACCATAACCGTTGGGACCCAGCCGGATCTGGTCGTCGTGGATCGGCAGCAAGGGGCGGCCGGTGACGTGCAGCACCGTCGTGCCCACCGCTCGGAACCCTGCGAGCGCTGCCGCCACGCGATCCGGTGGCAGCAGGTCGAACAGCACCGAAAGGACGACGAGCTTTGGGGGATGGAGCAGGACGGCGGCCAGTTTCAACGCGACGGCCTCGCCCGGCGAGAGCGGCGAGCTGGACGCGGATAGGGTCGTGTCGAGCCCGGAGAGCAGGCGTCGGATGCGGTCTGCCAATCCGACACGATCCAGGCACTCGTGGATCCTCGCGGGGCACGTCCCATTCCCGGCCGACAGGTACTCGCGGATGGTCATCTCTGCGAGCGTCGGCCGGTCCAGGACGACGATTTCCGAGTGCAGCCGCTCCGCACCGAACGCCGCGATGTCGGCTCCCCCGACCATCACCCATCCATGCTGCGGCCGAACCCTCCGCTCAATGAGCGCCGCGAGCGTCCGCTCGACACCCTCGTCCGCGGCAACGGCGAGGATCTCGCCGCTCTCGACTGCGAAGTCGAAGCGGAGGCCGTCGTGCTCGACGTCGCGCAGGCGCAGGTTCCCATCGGCGGGGCCCGGGCCGCTCCATCCGTCGCCGCCCAGCTGCTCGATACCCTCGAACAGCGAAAGTTCGTGGAGCGCGGCGGCGAGGTCGTAGAAGGTCCTCGCATGGGAGCCGAGTTGCGAAATCCCGTAGAAGGCACTCGACAGGACGAGTTCCGCGGCCACGAGTTGTCCGAGCGACAACTGCCCTTGCAGGATCAGCCAACCGCCCATCGCCAAGAGGCCGGCGCTCGCGACCGCGTAGACCAAGAGGAATCCGATGGTCTGCGCGAAGGTGTGTCGGAAGTGGCGGCGATGCACCTTCGCGTAGGTGGCCGTCAACGCCTCGGAACGGGCCAGAGCGGTCGTGAGCCGGCCGCCGTCCCTGTAGAAGCCATTCGAACTGCCGATGTTCTCAAGCCAGCGCGCCATCTCATGCTTGGCATGGCTCAGCGCCGCGCCGGACCGGACCGCCGGCCCCGCCCAGAGAAGTGCGATGACGACGAGCACGGCGGCAACCACCAGATTGAAGGCGAGGAAGAACGGGTGATAGAAGCTCGTTAGGACGAGACCGATCCCGGACTGCAGCAGGATCGCAAAGCCGCCGACCAGAAGATGTGGGACCGCCTTCTGGACCGTCATGAGGTCGAAGAAGCGATTGAACAGGTCGCTGCGGCGGCCATCGTCGAAATGCGGGTTCCTGGCATGGAGGGCGCGAAGGGTGATGTCCGCGACCGTTCTCGCGAACACGCGCCGCTCGAACAGCGCCAGAACATAGATCCGCGCGGCGCTCAGCAGAGCGGCGGTGAGCAACAGGCCAAGGAGTAGCCCGGACAGGACGAACAGGGGCGCCGGCAGCGCCGTGTTCGCGACCGAGTTGATCAGAAGCTGAACAGACACCGGCACGGCGAGGCCCAGGAGCGCCACGGCAATCCCGTAGACGACCGCCGTCCCGACGAAGCCGGCCTCCGGCTTGAGAAGGCGGCAGATGAGCCCGCAGGCTTTCGCGACCGTCAGGGGTGTGTGGTGCGTGGCATCCATGGGGCGAGAGCTTTCCAGCCTGGAACGAGGGCGTGCGAGGAGGACGGCGATTCCGGCCAAGTGCGGAGCGCGGCCTCGGAGAACGCTGAAAATCGTGGTGGTGCAGGATTGCGAAACCGGCTCGGGCCGCCTGGCTTGGGCGACGCTCGATTCTCACGGGCTTGGATCGAAGAGACAGGCGGTCAGCCGCCGGGCGTGCGGCGGCTGCCCTGAAGGCAGGGATTGCAAGCGCGGTCCGCCATACCGGGTGACACGGCGGAGCACGTTGGCAACGGCTATTCCCGTGAACCGGACGGCTATCGGGTCAAGGCAGGGCACCCGCTTCAGCAGCGGTAGCCACCCGACGTCTGGCCGTACTGCTGCACAGGGAAGTGCTGCTGGTCGGCGTTGCCTTCCTGGGCCGAACTCCGGCGGCAGCCTCCGACCGCGGGGGTCAGGACCTCACCGGGTAAGATCGAGCCGGTTGAGAGGCCGTCCCATGTCGTCTGCGGGAGGGGTCGCGATCCAGGGCCTACGCGCAAATCGGCGAACGCAGCGGAGAGCGGCGCGACACTGAGCGCGGCCGCGACGGACACGACGGATAACTTCTTCGACGCCTTCATCGCTCGTCTCCGATCAGGTTTGCGGTCGTTATGACCTTCCCGTGGATCAAGGTTGGAGCGGATCCATGTTCACCAATATCGCTCGCCTCATCCACGCGAATGATTTGTAGCGATGAGCTACGATCTACAATTTCCAGACTTTAATGGGAGTCATTGCAAAAGCAAATGATACTCAATGCGCTGTAAAAGGCCTTTCGATGTTTAATCCTCGTTCGCAGCATCCAACGAGCAGCCGATGTGTGTTGAGTCACATGGCGCCATCAAGAGTCGGTCCGACCCTGTGGAGGCTCGATCTGGGAGCTTGAGATCCGGCCCCGACGACCTGACGTGAGGTCGATGCCCGGCCCATCATTGCCTTTCGACCTCGACCTGCTGCGCACCTTTGTCGCCATCGTCGACAATGGGAGCTTCACGCGCGCGGCCAGCAGGTTGCGCCTGACACAGTCGACCGTGTCGCTTCAGATCAAGCGCCTAGAAGACGGCCTCACCTGTCGCCTGTTCGACCGTGACGGCCGGGGACTCAAGCTGACACCCGAGGGCGAGGTGCTGCTCACCTATGCACGGCAGATCCTCAAGCTGGGAGCCGAGGCCCTTTCTCGGATCGTCACTCCGGAACTCACGGGGGTGGTCAGGCTAGGAACGCCAGAGGATTTCGCGACCACGCACCTGTCGGAGGTTTTGGCGTGCTTCGCCCGCTCTCACCCGCAGGTTGCGCTCGAAGTGAACTGCGACTTCACGGTCAACCTGCTCGATGACTTCTCAAAGGGCCGGTACGACCTGATCCTGTTCAAGCGAGAGCCGCAAGGTCCAGCCGGCGGGACGAAGGTCTGGCGGGAGGTGCTCGATTGGGTCGCGTCGCCGCGTCTGGTCGCGGGAGACGGCGGCCCGATCCCGCTCGTCCTGTCACCGGCGCCGGACGTCTATCGCAAGCGCGCGCTGTCGGCCCTCGATGCCGCGGGTCGGGATTGGCGCATCGTCTACACCAGCCCAAGCCTGGCCGGATTGCAGGCTGCCGTGCAGGCCGGTCTCGGGGTGACGGTGCTGCCGACGGAGATGATCCCAGCGGACATGGTGTCAATCTCGGGCCGCTTCGGGTTGCCGAAGCTCCCCGATACGGAGATCGTCCTCTACCAGGCTCCAGGCCACGTCCCGCCGGCAGCGGAGCTTCTATCGACGACGGTCATCGCAGCGCTGGAGCGGCGGGTCGCCGTCCCCAGCGCAAGTCTATTCGAAGGCCAGCTCAGTCCTCGACCACGCGGCGGAGCCGGGCGCGCCTCAGGCTAACGTGACGGCCGCCGACGCGTTGCAGGGCGCCGTCCTCCTCAAGCTGCGAGAGGGTGCGCGAGACGGTCTCGATGGTCAGGCCGAGGAAGTCGGCGATGTCGCGGCGGGTCATCGGTAAGGCGAACGTCCCGGTGCCGCCAAGGCGCTCGTCCACCTCGATGAGGAAGGTCGCCACGCGCTCCGCCGCCGAGCGGCGCCCGAGCAGCAGCATGTGGTCCTGGGCGTGCCGCAGGTCGTTCGTGGCCATGCCCCAGAGCTGGCACGCGACCTCGGCACTGCCGGTAGCGGCGCGCTCGACCTGCCGGCGCTTGAAGATCAGCACCTTGGTATCGGTCAGGGCCTCGGCGGTGTGGCGATGACTTTCTCCCTGCTCAAACCCGAACAGGTCGCCGGGCAGGTGAAAGCCGGTGATCTGTCGCCGGCCGTCGCTCAGCAGCTTGTGTGTGCGCACCGCGCCGCCGACGACCTTGTAGACATACTCGGCCTCCTCACCCTCGCCGTAGACCTCCTCCTCGCGGGTGTAGGAGAAAGGCGTACCGATAACCTCGGGACAACCGGCGAAAAGGACGCTTTCGTTGAGGCCCGGTACGGGAGCGAAATGGCCGACCGGCACCCGCGTGGATGTCCGTGCCGTGTGCTCGGTGCTCATCGCTTCGCTCCTCACCTGCGTCGATGAGAAGAGATTGGCGTCGGTCGTGGATCGACGAAATTCCGGTCGGCTTCTTAAGCGGGCCCGCTTAAGGGCAACTACGTAGCGTCGTTGGCCGCGGTCAGATGCTGGCGGTCGCCACGAGCGCCCAAGCGGGAACGGGATCGGACAAACCGAGCAGACCGCTGCGTCCCGCGAGCATCCAGCCGATGGCGGTGGTGAGCTCGTACGCCAGACCGCTCAGGACGAGCGTGACGACGTCGGCGTGGCGGCGAAGGGCGTAGATGCCGGCGCAGCCGGCCGTGAAGGTCGCGTCGGCGAGCGCGACTGGGTCGAGTGGCATGACGGCCTCCGGGAAGGGGGCTCCGGGGAGATCGGCCACGGCCGCATCGGGCGAGGTACCGGGGCGGCCGCTGCGGCGACGGACGGTCGGTCAGACCGAGTGCGCCTGGGTGGACACGAACAGCCGCCAGAGCTCGAATGCGGCCAGGGCGGCGACCGCGAGCCCGATCACGACGTGTGTCCACGTTGGCACGGCCGAGTCCGCGAAGCCGAGCGCCCACGGGGCAATGGACACCCAGAGGCCGACGGCGAGGTTTATGTACTCCTCCCAGTCGTAGGACTTGCTGAGGGCGAGCACCGCGATAATTGCGATGGCCATCCCGCACACGAAAGCGTTTTGGGCCCCGGCGGTCTCGCTTCCGAGGCTCAGGTACCAGGGCATCATGAGCAGAGCGACGCCGAGCAAGGCATTGAGGGCGTTTGGGATCATGTCCTCGGTTCGGTTCTCGATGGTTCGCATCGTTGCCTCCTTACGGAAGAGGGGAGAACCGGGACCGGACACACTGAACACGGGGCCCCGGGGCGGCAGACGGCCTGCCGCCTCCTGAGATCGAGCATCCGACCATGTCGCTTCGAAGCATTGATGTGGCTCAAGATGAGCGAGGAGCTCCCGTCGCCTTAGCCCGCAGGCACTCGGCATGCGTGGAGCCGGCGGCCCGGCCCGTACCTGATCAGATGATTGATTGACGGTCCCCAAGCGTGCAGCCCGCCGCTGGACTTCGCGGGTGCGGCGGTTTACGCGGAACGGCCCAGGGCCCAACGTCGAAGGGACCTCGGGTGCCATCCCCGTTCCGGCTGGCTTCCAGGCTGGCGTGAAGGCCGCCAAACGACCTTGAACTGGCGCAATCCAGCTATGGTCACAGACGGCCCGAGGATCAGGTCGAGCGCATGCTACTGGTCGAATTCTGATGGATGGAACCCATACCCTGGGTCTGCTGACGACCCACAACAGTCAATTAACTGCGACCTTGTCGATCCCAGAAGCGGACGCATCGAGTGCTGCCTCTGAGGCAGTAATACGCGCATTACGGCCAATCAGTGAATTCCTACTGTATTCAGTAAATTGAATAAAATCACCTGATTGAGTGCCATGATACTCGATCGTTGCAATCTTTTCAAATGGTCGCAGTGCTAATTTTGCCTCGGTGCTCATCATCGACGGCTAACTTAGATTATCATTGTCAGGCGCTGCTGGCACGCAAAATGTTCTCGCCAAGGATAGCACCAGCACCTAGCTTTTACGGAAAAGCTGTTCCAAGCGCCGTTTGCAAGCGACGGGTCAGCTTCAATCGATTGCCTATACAGAGTGCCCCGCCTAAAGCGAACATGGCAGCTATCCACGTCCTCCCAATCTGACCTCACAAGTGGGAGCGATGCGGCCAGCAGTACGGGGATCCCACCGTAGCGCAAACGTCGTGCGAACTTCTCGGTTTCTAGTGGGTCAGACCCAATTTATCGCAATCATGAACTCAGAGAGGGCAGTCATGCCTGCCTCTGTGATGGTCCACTTAATAACGGAATTA
Organism: Methylobacterium sp. 275MFSha3.1; assembly: GCF_900108435.1. Lineage (NCBI taxonomy): Bacteria > Pseudomonadati > Pseudomonadota > Alphaproteobacteria > Hyphomicrobiales > Methylobacteriaceae > Methylobacterium > Methylobacterium sp. 275MFSha3.1. The sequence goes on from NZ_FNWP01000027.1 coordinate 71,590, forward strand.
CCGCGCAGATGATGCAGGCGCGGACCTCCGATCCGTTGGATAAGACCCAGACGTTCCAGAAGGAGATTTCGCGTATCGTCGGCCGCCATCTCGCGGTTGCGTGCACCGATCAAAGCGAGGCGTTCGCCTTGTGTCTTCTTCAATAGATCGCTCACCGCTTGGCCTGTTTGTCTGCGCCGGTGGTCCGAATCGAGAACAAGGAGGCCGGCATGTGATCGTCGCACCTCCCGCGTTGCGGGATCCTGCAATAATCCCTCGACGCTCCGCTCGCCGGAGCGTCTGATCACCGCCTCGCCGTCATTCATAGTGATTATCGGTGTTGTGCAATTAATCATCACAGAGCGTTTAACTCTCTACCTGAAACAGCGCTGCGTCCCGCGATGTCATTGATTCGCTCGAAGCTTACTCGTCTCGGCAATAGCGGAGACGAATGCCGCATCCTGCCGTGCACGATCTCAATCTGGCGCGTCGCAAAGCATGCCCGGGCCGGCGCCTTCACGAAGGGGCGATCGAGCAGCGTTCGCTTCAGGCCGCCCTTGGGGAGCCTGAAGCGGAAAGCTGGACTGGCCTCCTGATGCCTCTCATCAACCCGCCTTGAGATACTTCTCCATACTGGCACCGAGGCCGGCGGAATGCGCCTCGAGCTTGTCGGAGATCCGCCGGACCATCTCTGCGAGTTGTCCCGTCTCTCCGGCCGCGGCCGAGACACCAGTGATGTTGGACGACATCTCCTGTGTCGAGGCGGCCTGCTCCTCGACGGCGCTCGCCATGGCCAGCGTGAGTTTCGAGAGCTCGGCCACCTCGTCGGTGATCAAGCGGATCGCCGTCACGGCCTCGCCGGTCGCCTTCTGGATGGCGTGAACCTTGTGGGTGATCTCGCCGGTCGCCCGCGCCGTCTGGCCGGCAAGTTCCTTGACCTCCGTGGCCACAACCGCGAAGCCGCGCCCGGCCGCGCCTGCACGCGCCGCCTCGATCGTGGCGTTGAGCGCGAGGAGGTTGGTCTGGTCGGCGATCGACTTGATCATTCCCACCACCGCGTCGACCTCGCCGGCGTTGGCCGCGAGATTGCGCACCGTTGCGTCCGTCGCCGTCGCCTGGTTGGCGATCTGCTGGGTGCGTTCGGAGACCCGCCCGACCTGGCCCGAGATCTCGTGGATCGAGCTGGTCATCTCCTCGGATCCCGCCGCCACGGAGTTCGCGCGCTCGCTCGCCGCATCTGCCGAGCGGTTCAGGCCCTCCGCCGAATCTTTCATCTCGCCGATTGCGGTCCCGAGCGCCTCGACGACGCCAGCGACGTCTTCGGCCATGGCGAGCTGTGCGGTGATGACCGACCAAGTCAACATGGGCCCAACATAGGCTCCATCCGCGTCGGTGATGGCGGAGACCTGCAAGTCGAGGGTCTCGGGTCCGACCTTGATCTTGGTGCGGTGGGGCAGTCGGCGCGCGTCAGCGAGCATGTTTCGTTGATGATGCGGATTCTTGTGGAACACGTCGAAGGACTGACCCATCATCTCGGAGACCTTGATCGGCAGATACCGCTCGATAGCTTCCAGCGTCTTGCGCGAGGTGTTGTTGATGTAATTGATCTTGAAGTCGTTTTTTGGGTCTGCAGTCATGACGGCGACCGGCATCTCGTCGATCATGCGCAGCAGTCGGTTGGTTTCGCTCTTCTTGGCCGTGATGTCGCTGGCGAACTTGATGACCTTGAACGGCTTGCCGTCGGAGCCCAGGATCGGATTGTAGGTGGCTTCGAGCCAGACCTTCGCGCCGGACCGCGCGCGGCGCGGAAATTCGCCGGACGCAAACTCGCCGGCTCGCAGCTTCGACCAGAATTCGTCGTATTCCGAACTATTGGCCATCTCCTCGCCGACTAGGATCCGGTGGTGTTTTCCCTGCAGGGAAGCCAGATCGTAGCCCACGACGGCCAGAAAATTCGGGTTGGCGCGCAGGATCGTGCCATCCATACCGAACTCGATGATGGCCAATGAGCGCGTTAGCGCGTCGATAGTGGCCTGGGTTTCATTATAGGCAGACTTACGGAACATGGCGCAACTTTCATTGGACGCCATATCTTGACTTAGAGACAATAAGCTGGACTTAGCAGCACCTCCGAATCCGGCCCGGAACGTGCAGCGCCACGTTTCATTTCGAGGAATTTTTGGAGCCTGATACAGATATCGGTCGGATCATGAACTATTCCGTGTCAGTTGGATCCTCGCCTTCAGTCTTCGCTGCTGCCGGCGAGCGGACAGCGGTTGTCAAATGACCAGAGCCGGTCCGAGCGCGCGCGTCGGGAGCTGCTGCGCGCGGTGGCACGGCTGGCGACGGCATGATCCGCGCGTCAGGTCGAACGTGGTATTTCCGGTCGCTTGACCTGCGCCTTCATCCGCGCCGAAGCGTCCGTCCGGTGTACGGAACTCGCTCAGTCTGGGACAGAGCCGTGATCCGGATCGCCTATCCCGCATTCTCGAGATTATGGCAAAGGCTACCGCGAAGCCTGCTCCAAGTCCTCTTCGTCTGAGAGCCGAAGGAATTCCTCGACCTTCGCGACGTTGCGCTCCGCCAAGGCGAGGACTTTCCAGGCCGCGGCCAGCATCTCCGGCTCGGCGGCCAGCCTCTCGTCCGGCGCTTTGAGGACCCGTCTGAGGCCGCCGGCCAGTGCCCGCATCGACGCCGCGGCCTGACGGATCTGCGCGATCCGCGGACCGATGTCCTCGCCGGAATCGAGGCGCCGGCGCAGGTCCAGAAGCATCGCGCGGGCGCTCTCGGCGCCCGGGATGGTGCCGAGAGGGATGATGTCGGCCATGGCGATCACGCCTGCCCGACTTGGTACGGGCCGCAACGCCGGTGCCCCGCCGCGGCATCTCCCCGGCAACCCGGCCGAAGCGTGGGATTGGCCCAGAGGCCCGGGACGCTGGCTGTGCTGCACGCCATCGGGATCGCCTCAGGCCGCGCGCACGGTGGTGAGGAAGCGCGTCATCTCCGCTGCGAGCTGCTCGGCGTGTCGCGACAGCTCGCCGGACGACGCCAGCACCTGGGTCGCCGCCGCGCCGGTAGCCTCCGACGCTGAGGCGACCCCGGCGATGTTGCCGGTCACCTCCGCGGTGCCCGTCGCCGCCTGGGCGACGTTGCGCACGATCTCCTGGGTCGCCGCGCCCTGCTGCTCCACGGCGGCGGCAATGCTGGCCGCCACCGTGTTGATCTCGCGGATGCGCCCCGTGATCGCGCCGATGGCCGAGACGGCCTCGCCTGTCACGCCCTGGATGCGGCCGATATGGCCGCCGATCTCGTCCGTCGCCCGGGCCGTCTGCGAAGCGAGTTCCTTGACCTCGGCTGCGACGACCGCGAAGCCTTTGCCGGCCTCGCCGGCCCGCGCCGCCTCGATGGTCGCGTTCAGCGCCAGGAGGTTGGTTTGGCCAGCGATGGCCGAGATCATCGCGACGACGTCGCCGATTCTCGCTACGGCCGTCGTGAGGTCCTCGACGAGCCGCGCCGTCCGGTCGGCCTCGCCGACAGCGGCCTGGGCGAGGGATGCCGATCCCTGTACCTGACGGCCAATCTCCTGAACCGAGCTCCCAAGCTCCTCGGAGGCCGCCGCCACAGTGCCGACGTTCGACGCTGCCTGATCGGCCGCCGCCGCCACGGCCGTGGACTGCGTGGCCGTCTCGGTCGCGGTTGCCGTCATCGTCGCGGCTGTGGCCTGCAACTCCGTCGCGGAGGCCGAGACCATCCCGACGATGCCGCCGACGGCCCGCTCGAAGCCGTTCGCGAGGTCCATCATGAGGCGCCGTCGCTCGGCGCCGGCCTCCGCGTCGGCGGCGCGCTTCATCTCCGCGTCCTCGACGGCCTTCCGCGCGACCATGGCCCGGATGTCCGCAACGGCCTTGCCGACCTGGCCGATCTCGTCGCGACGGGCGGCCTCTGCGATGTCGGCATCGATATCGCCCCCGGCCATGCGCTGCAGAACGGCGACCAGCCGCGTCAGGGGCCGCGTCAGCCCGAAATGGACGATGGCGAACGCGATGGCCAGGGCCGCGAGCAACCCGGCGACCGCGGCCGTGACGAGGACCGTCGTCGCCCGCTCCGCGCTCGCCTGGGCCTCCGCCTTCGCCTGGGCGAGCTCGGCCGCGAGATTGTCGATGCGTGGCTGGACGAGGTCGCGGACCTTGTTGCGGGCCGCGAGACCTTCGGAAAGCACGATTGTCCGCGCGGTCTCGGCGTCCCTGTCGAGGGCCGCCGCGTTCGCGCGCCCGACGATGTGGAAATAGGCCTCGACGGCCTCGCGCAGCTTCTGATTGACGGCCCGCCGCTCGGGCGAGTTCGACAGCGCGATCAGCCTGTCGACCGCCACGTAGGCCTGTTTCACGGCCTCGTCGTAGCGCGATCGGTACGTGGCCTGCTCGGGCGGCCGGTCCTCGATGAGAATGTTCCGATTCTGAACCGTCGCCTCGAGGACGTTCGTGCGAACAGTCAGGATATTCTCAAGTCGCGCGGACTGAACATCGACGATGTGCTGCGTCTTCTCGTTCAACTCATCGAAGACGCCGTGCGCGCGATACACGAGCCCGCCGGCGACGGCGGCGACCAGCAGCAGCGGGATCGTCACCTTGGTAACAATCTTGAGGTCGGACAGGCGCGACATGTACTGATGCTCCACTAATTCTGAATTTTGAAGTCGCCGCATTTAAGGACGCGTTGCCTGGCAATCGCGCTCTTGAGGGCGTCCTCAGCGCGACAAGAGAGATTTTCTGCCTTTCGGCGGTGACGCGATGCGCCGCCCGTCAACTACGAGGCGCGGGCCAGCGACAGGACCGGGCGCGCGTCGGCGGTCGGGCTCCCGTCCGGATCGCTGGCGCTCACGCTTGACGGCGGCGCAGCACCCTCGATGCGCGCGATCAGCGCCGCGACCTCGTGGACCGGACGCGCCGGGCTGTAGAGGAAGCCCTGCGCGATGTCGCAGCGTTTGTCCCGGAGGACGTCCAGTTGCTGCCGGGTCTCCACGCCCTCCACCGTGACGCTCATCGACAGGGCCCGCGCCATTCGGGCGATGGCCTCGACCACAGCGACCTTCTCGGGGCGACCTTGCAGATCGCGCACGAAGGAGCGGTCGACCTTCACCTTGTCGAACGGGAATTCGGTCAGGTAGCTCAGGCTCGAGTAGCCCGTGCCGAAGTCGTCCAGCGCGATGCGCACGCCCGTCGCGCGCAGGCGCTTCAGGTTCTCCAGAACCTCCGGACCGTGGTCGAGCAGCACCGACTCGGTGATCTCGATCTCGAGCCGATCTGGCGCGAGGCCGGTCTCGCGGAGAACGGCCGCGACCTCGGCGTGGAAGCCCGGCATCCGCACGTGGATGGAGGAGATGTTCACCGCGATCTTCAGGTCGGACCACGTGCGGGCGTCGGTGCAGGCACGGCGCAGGGCCCAGCGGCCGATCTCGACGATGAAGCCGGTCGCCTCAGCGATGGGGATGATCTCCCCCGGCGAGACCCAGCCGTACCCGGGCTTGTTCCACCGCAGCAGCGCCTCGAAACCGGCGACACGACCGCTCCGCATGTCCACCAGGGGCTGGTAGTGCAGCTCCATCTCGTCCGCCGCGAGGGCCGCGCGCATGTCCAGGTCGAACTGCCGCTGACGGACGACCCGCTCCTCCAGCGACGGATCGAAGGTCCGCCAGCAGCCCTTGCCGTCCGCCTTGGCGGCGTAGAGGGCGAGGTCGGCGCGCATGAGCAGGCTGGCAGGCTCGATCGCGTCGTCCGGCATGTAGGCGATGCCGACGCTGACACCGACCTCCAGCCGGGCCTCGTCGATCTGGAACGGGCGGCGCAGCTCGGCCACCACGCGGGCGGCGAGGGCCTCGGCCGCGGGCCGACCGAGATCGCGGACGACCATCGCGAACTCGTCGCCGCCGAGGCGGAACAGGCTGTGCGGTTCACCGATGGCGAGCAGGCGTGCAGTGACCGCGCGCAGCAATCGGTCGCCGACGAGGTGGCCGCGACTGTCGTTGACGGCCTTGAAGCCGTCGAGGTCGAGATAGAACAGCGCACTCGGTCTCTCCGCCGTGCGAACCGTGCGGCAGAGCGTCCCCAGCGCGTCCTGGAAACCGCTGCGGTTCGGCAGTCCGGTCAGGCTGTCGTGACCCGCCAGGAAGGCGATGCGGGCCTGCGCCTCACGGCTCTCGGTGGCGTCCGAGCCCACGCCGCGATAGCCCGCGAACGCTCCCTGCGCGTCGAAGACGGGCTTGCCGTTGAGCGTGATCCAGCGCGTGCCGGCCGCGGTACGGAGCCGGATGGTGCGATCGCGGAAAGGCGCGCGCGCCGCGATCGCCGCGGCGACGGCCTGGGCGTCCGCGCCGTCGCCGTCCGGGTCGGCGAACGCGCGCAGAAGCTCGGACAGCGGCCGGTGGCGCAGCCCGGCGACCTCGACGCCGAGCAGGGCGGCGACAGCGGCGCGGGCCTGCCGAAGGCGCCCGACCGTGTCGGTTTCCCAGAGCCAGTCGCTCGTGCCCTCGGCGAAATCCTTGAGGAGGAACCCGATGGTCTCGCTCTGCGCCTGCACCATGACGCGGTCGCAGAGGCGCTGGTAGGAGTGCCGGCACATCCGACGCGCGCTCACGAAGACGAAGGCCGCGTACAGCGACAGCAGCACGGCGACGTACTCGCCGACCGGGCTCTCGCAACCGGCGAGCCCGACGAAGATGCCGGCCACCACCGGCGCCACAGCCAGGAGTGCCAGGGAGAAGATCGGGCCTGCCACGTAGGCGTGCGAGATCAGGGCGGCGCAGACGGCCCCGACCACGATCCGGTAGGCATTGTCGACCGAGGGCAGCAGGATCGCCGGCATGCTGGCCCAGGCGAGACCGCGGCCGAGCGCGAGGCCGTGAAGGACGGCGAAGGCCTCCCGGGCGATCGATCGGTCGCCGAGGCGGCCGCGATAGCGGCGCATCGCGATCATAGCCACCGCGCACAGCGCCGTCACCGCCACCGCGAGACCGGACAGGTAAGCGTGCGAGACGATGCCCCAGAAGATGGCGGCCAGCGCGAGCACGACGGCGGCCTGCGTCACCGCCGAGTATCGGCCGAGTTGCAGCGTCTCGGCGAGCATCGTGGCGCGCATCGCCTCGCGCAGGCGCGCGTCCTCGTCGGGCAGGTGCACCGCGTCGTCGACGCCCATCGGCAGGATGATCTCACTCATGGCCGCGCCCGTTCGAGGACGTCGAACCGTCGGCGGCGATCACCCTGCCGCGGAGGTCGAACTGGATCGACGCCGGTGCACTGTCGAGGGTGCTCGACTTCGCCCGGTATTCGGCATTCGGCAGCGACATTCAGGTACCCAGGCAGGAGACGGCTCGCCGCGTCTCCGGTGCGAGGATGACCGCTTCGGACTGCCAGAGTCTCAAGCCGATCGCCGGAATTCCTGTTCAATCGCGCTCGAGGGGATCGAATTTCCTGTCATTCCGCCGGACACATCCGAAGCTTCGGGCGCATTGGAATTTTTTGTTCCATTCTGCGGCATATCCATCGCGCTCGACCGATAGATACCTCGTCGAATTCTGGTATCCATCGATCGCCAAGAAGGAAGCCGACGCAGGCTTCCTTCTCTAAGCGATCGATGGCCTGCGCGACGCTGACAGCCGCCATCAAATGTCAGTCAATATGGATCGAATGCTGTCTTATTAACGCTTCCACGGCCACGATTATGGCATTTCGCATCTCAGTTCTGGAGCGCTGGCGATCGGGGTGAGGCGATGCCGACACGTGCATTGATGCGTCCGCAGGCGAAGACCGAGATCGGCGTCGCCCCGCGCGGCTTCTCCTCGCGCCACTACCTGAAACTGATCGAGGATACGGGAAAAATCGGCTTCTGGTCGGCGGACCTGCGCTCCGAGCGGCTGGACGCGTCGCCGGGCCTCTACCGGATTCTGGGCCTCGACCCGACCACAGAGATGACCTTCGGCTTCGGGCTCGACATGATCCACCCGGAGGATCAAGCCGCGCACGGCGACCAGATCGCCGTGCTGCGCTCCGGCCAGCCGGTCAGTCGTGAGTTCCGCATCATCCGGCCGGACCGGACCCAGCGCTGGCTCCTGCACCACGCCGAGGTCATGCTCGGCGCGGACGGGCGCCCGAGCCAGGGCATGGGCGTCGTGTTCGACGTCACGGCGCAGCACGAGACCATGAATGCGCTCATGCAGCGGCATGACCGCCTGAACGCGCTGATCGCCGCGACGGCAGCGGTCTTCTGGGTCAACAAGGCGAACGGTGAGCCGAGCGAGATGCCGCAGTGGATGGCCCTGACCGGTCAGTCTCACGCGCAGATGCAGGGTCTGGGCTGGCTCGACGCCGTCCATCCGGACGACCGCTCCCGCACGCTCGCGGCCTGGACCACGGCGGTGGAGCACACGGCGCCCTACAACACGGACTATCGCGTCCTGTGCGCGGACGGGATCTATCGCTGGTTCAATGCCCGCGGCGCGCCGGTCCTGAACAAGGACGGCTCCGTCCGAGAATGGGTCGGCGTGTGCCTCAACGTGCCGGGGCGAACCCGCTACGGGGCCCCGCCGCCCGATGCTGGACTGCAGCAGGGAATCGTGCAGGCCGCGCCCGCTGACGAGACCCTGACTTCGAGCCAAATCCGCTCGGCCCGTGCGATCACGGGCCTTTCTAAGGATGATCTTGCCGCGTTGGCCAATGTCTCGGTCTCGACACTCAATCGGCTGGAGGACCCGACCTCGGCGGTTCGGTCGCGCTCGGACACCCTGCTCGCCGTGCGTCATGCGCTGGAAGAGGCGGGCGTCGAATTCATCTTCGAGGCAGGCAAGAAGCCCGGCGTCCGCGAGGCTTAACCGCGCTTCAGCTTCAGGCCGCTCGACCGTCCGGTGCATTCGGCACCTGACCTCGCCGGCATTTCAGAACCGAGCAGAGAGAGTGGTTATTGTATGACAGCTGTGTCGCATGACAACGCTTACCGCGCTCCAGACTTTACGGTTTGACCTCTCACCCGAGTGAGAGGAGATTGTCGCGCTTCGTGTCTTTGATCCCTCATCGGCGGCCCGTGGCTTCGCCCCCTGTCGACCTACGCTACGCTCGGCCTCTGTCGCACGGTCACAAATGGCCTGAGCGGAGGACTGGAACTTGCGGGCGAAGTGCGCCGGACTGCGGCTGGCGCTCTCCAGATCGATCATCTGCCGACAAAACTCAGTGGTTAGCGAGAACGGGCTTAGGCATCGGGAAAGCACCTCACGCGAAAGCGTTCTTTGTCTACATCGAACCTGGGCAATCCTACTCGCTGCAAATCCGATCTTCTGGCTCCGGGTTCCGAAAGTGGCCTGGCAGAAAACCACCCTTCTCGGACGTCCCGGAGCGGGTATTAGGCATCCAATTTCCACCGTCAGGGCGCAGTGGCGCGGTCGAGGCCTCGTTTCAGCTCCGTAAGGCTCGTTTGGCCGAAACCTCAGCCGCTTCCTTGGCGAGCAGGCCGAGGAGCGCGTCAAACACCAGCGGCTTATCGACTAGGGGAACGCCCGCGGCCCTGGCGCGCGCCCGGATGCCCGGGTCGGGATGGCCGGTGATCAGCACGACGGGCACATGTGCGTCGAGCTCGCGCAGATGGCCAAGCACCTCAAGACCATCCATCCCCGGCATGACGTGGTCGAGCAGCACGAAGGCCGGTCGCGGACCGGGGAAGGCCGCCAGCAGATCGTGGCCGTCAGCGAAGGTCTCGACGCGGTGACCTTCGCACTCGATCAGGAAGCGGGTGGAGTGCAGGACGGCCGGATCGTCATCCACGACGTAGATGAGGCTCTGAGGGGCCGATGGCATGGGGGTCGCCGTCCGGTGTGGCTCGCGGTTGAAGACGCCACCATGCGGAAAGGACCGGGCGCTCGCCTTGACCTGCCTCAAGCCGGCGTCAGACGAGCCCAGCCAGCACTGACCAGCGTACCAATTCCTGCAGGCTCTCCGCTCGCGTCTTTGCCATGAGCTTGGCCCTGTAGATCTCGACGGTGCGTGAGCTGATGTCGAGCGAGCGGCCGATTTCCTTGCTGGTGCGGCCGGCCACAAGATGATCCAGAACCTGCCGCTCGCGCTCGCTAAGGGTCCCAACGCGTCGAACGAAATCGCGCACCGTCGGGTCGACAGTTCCGGCGACCCCGCCACGCTCCGAGGCCGACCTAAGCGCCTGGATCAGCGCCTCGTCGTCGAACGGCTTCTCGATGAAATCGCAGGCGCCGAGCTTCATCGCCTCGACCGCGAGCGGCACATCCCCGTGCCCTGTCATCATGACCACCGGCAAGGTGTGTCCCATCGCCCGCAAACGGCGCAGCAGTTCCAGCCCGTCGATGCCGGGCATGCGGATGTCGGTCAGGACGCATCCCGCGGCGGGCTTCGCCAGCGTTTCGAGGAGGCGCGACCCGGCCTCATAGAGCGCGACCTCGAAGCCGGCGGTGTCGAGCAGAAAGCCGACCGAATCCCGCATCGCCGGGTCGTCGTCCACGACGTGCACGAGGCTAACTGCCATTGGCCGTGTCTCCCTCGGCGGCGGTCGGCAAAGTCAGACGGAATGTGGCACCTCCGGCTGCGTTGCGCTCGGCCGTCAGGCGGCCGCCATGCGCCTCGATGATGGTGCGGCAGATCGAGAGGCCGACGCCCATCCCGCTGGCCTTGGTGGTCACGAACGGCCGGAAGAGGCGGTCCGCGACCTCGTCCGCGATGCCGGGGCCGGTGTCCGACACCGTGATCTCGACCATCTTCGCGGATAGCGCATGGGCGTCGACGGTCATCTCGCGCCGTTCGCTCTGCTGCATGGCCTCGCGCGCGTTCCGCATGAGATTGACCAAGACTTGCTGGATCTGGACTCGGTCGGCCAGTACGGCCTTCAGGCCGGGGGCCACCCGGATTTTAGCAACGACGCCCTGTTCCCTGGCACCGATGAAGGCCAGGGCGCTTGACTCCTCGATCAGCCGCGAGACCGGCTCCAGCCGTCGCTGCGTCTCCCCGCGGGTAACGAACTCCCGGAGCCGGCGAATGATTTGGCCGGCCCGCAGGGCTTGCTCGGCGGTCTTGTCGAGAACGTCCAACGACTTGGCGATGGCTTCCGGGCCGGACCGCGCGAGCAACCGACGGCAACCCTTAGTGTAGTTCGCGATGGCACCGAGCGGCTGGTTCAGCTCGTGCGCCAGGGTGGACGCCATCTCGCCCATCGCGCTCAGGCGGGAGACGTGGACGAGCTCGGTCTGGAGTTCCTGGAGCCGGGCTTGCGTCTTCTGGTGTTCGGTGAGGTCGTTGATGAACCCGGTGAAGAACACCTGCTCGCCCGAGCGCATCTCACCGATGGCGAGCTCCATCGGGAACGTCGTGCCGTCGGCCCGCCGGCCGGTTACGATCCGGTTGGTGCCGATGATGCGCCGCTCCCGCGTCCGCCGGTAATGGTCGAGGTAGCCGTCGTGCTCGCCCCGCATCGGTTCCGGCATCAGAATGCGGACGTTCTGCCCGGCCACCTCGCCAGCCGCGTAGCCGAACAGCCGCTCGGCTGCGGCGCTGAAGGAATGGATGAGGCCCGCCTCGTCGATGACGACCATGGCTTCGGGCACGGTGTCGAGGATCGAGCGCAGGTGCGCCTCGCGCGCCCGGATGTCCTCTTCGGCCCGCTTCTGCTCGTCGATGCTCTGGACAACCCCGCGATGGCGCGCCGGCCTGCCAGCCGCGTCGAGGTTCACCCGCCCGCGCGAGCGCAGCCAGCAGACGGACTCGTCCGGCCGCACGACGCGGTAGTCGACCTCGTAGCTCCCGCCCTCACGCAGCGCTTTCTGGATGGCGTCAGCGCGGGCCTGGCGGTCGTCCGGGTGAACCAACGCCTGTGAATCAGCGAACGTGGTCAGCCGCTCGGGCGGCACCCCGAACAGGCGCGCGCAGGTCGGGGAGACCGTGGCCCGCCCGGTCGGGATGTCCAGCGACCAGACGCAGATCCCGACCTCGTCGAGGGTCTGCCGAAGCTCGTCGCTCGCTCGCGTGACGTCACGCTCAAGGTCGGCGCTGGGCCGGTCGACGGTGTCCGTCATCGAGCGCACCCGGAGAAGTCCTGCGCGCGGCCGTTGTGGAACTCGCCCGTGTCCGACCGCCACCCGGCTGCATCTCGTGCCCAGTTATTACTGCGATTTCGGAGTGGGGAACAGCCGCAGGTGCGTATTCGCGGCCCGGGTCGAGTAGCTCTTTGGGCCGAACCGGCACCGATACCGCGTCGCTCCGGTCGCTTGAGATGGATCAACGCCGCGCAGCCACGACGGGAGGAATCATGGGATCGGCTCAACCCGGAGAACTTCCATGTCCAGATTCAGCCCTTCGCACCTCGCAGGCATTCGCGACGTCCTCGTCGGCACCGCCGTGGAGGGCGAGCGCGAGGAGGCCTCGTCGGCCATCGGCTACGGCCTGACCTTGGCCAAGGCCGCCGGCGCCCACCTCACCGTCCAGTCGGCCTCGTGGCGCCTCTCGGGCGACGACGCCTGGCTCGGCAAGTTCGACTACGAAGGCGTCTCGGTCATGGACCGCCGGCTCGACGCCCTGGCCCGCTCCGTCGCCGAGCGCTCGGCTGGGGATGCCGCGCAGGCCGGCGTGGTCTGCACGACGGAGACGCCGAGCCTGCCGTATCCGGAGATCGTGAACCGTCTCGCCGCCCGCGCGCGCCTGCACGACCTGACGGTCCTCGACATCGGTCCGCGGACGTACGACCTCGACCGCGAAATGGTCGAGAAGGCGCTGTTTCACAGCGGCCGGCCGGTCATCGCCGTCCCGCCGAGACACGACGCCTTCGCGGCACGGCGGATCATCGTCGCCTGGGACGGCAGCGCCCAGGCCGCCCGCGCCGCCAACGACGCCTTGCCGTTCCTGCGTTCGGCCGAGGCTGTCGAGATCGTCTCGGTCGGCACCGAGGCAGAGATCCAAGAAGGGGTGCCAGGCGCCGAGTTCGCACCCCATCTCACGCGGCACGGGGTAAACGTCAGCGTCAACGACCTGCCGAAGGGGGAGAGCGTCGCCGACACGTTGCGCGCCCAGGCCGGCTTGTTCCGGGCCGACATGATCGTGATGGGTGCCTACCGGCACTCTCCCACGCGTGAATACTTTTTCGGCGGGGTGACCCGCTCCTTCCTGAGGGGCAGCCCGGCACCGCTGTTCCTCGCCCATTGAGCCCGGGAGGCCGACCGTGTTCAAGCAAGGATCTTCAGGGAGCGGCCCGACCGGTCGGGCCGCCCGGAGACGCGGTACCTCGAGCGCGCGCAGCCAATCCGCACCGGCAAAGCTCGATGTCGGGGAGGTGCCGCCTCAGGTGCGGGCACCGAACAGGCCGGAGTGGCCCGGCCCGATAAACGAGGAGGAGCGCGCCGCCCTGAAGGCCGGCTGGAGCTTCGTCGAGTAGAGCGGCCGCGCACCGCTTCAGGCGGCCCGGGTTTGCCGGGCCGTCAAATTCGTGCGCGCGCGAGTTCCCCAATGGCCTGGATCAAGCGGCGCACGTCGCCTCGATGCGGCAGGGGCGTGGCGCGCTCGGTTAGAGTTCCGATCAGCCCATCGACGAAAACGGAGGCGCCGGAATAGGCCATGGTCCAGTCCGCGAAGCGCCGCCTGTCGATGTCATCGTAGACCAGCACCTCCACGCCTGCATGGCGCCGATCGCGCCGGATGCTGTCCATCAGCGCGTCCACCGCGGCGCGGGGGCCTTCGAGGATCTGTGCGAAGCGCCCGCGCGACGCGACGAGCGCTCCCGTGACGCCGAGTTGGGCGTTCCTGGCCAGCGACGTCTCGACGATATTCCGGACCTCAGCATCGGTGGACATCCGCCGGCTGACGTAGAGAAGCGACCCTTCCATGGTGCTCGTTCCCTTCGGGGCTCGGCGTCCCGTCGAACCCTCGTCCTTGGTCTCGCGGCTGCCGGCGCCTTGACGTCCGTCTCACCGCCTCAGCGTCCGCATATAGGCCGTCAGGTCGGCCGCATCGCTCGGGTCGAGCCGGAAGTCCGGCATGGCGGGATGCCGGCGTTCGACGCCTTCGTCCAGGACGTCGGCGAGGTCGCCTATGGGGAAGCTCTCGGCGAGCTTGCGGAGCGGAGGCGCCTCGCGCATCGGGCTCTCGCCCGTCATACGCACTGCGTGACAGCGAGCGCAGACGATGCCCGCCAGGGCCCGACCGCGCGCGGCGGAAGCCTCCTCCGCCGCGGCAGGCCCGGCGAGCAGTAGGAGCGCGACGCTCGCAACGAGCAGGACACGCTTGCCGGTCATCAATGGCACATCAGGCTGCAGAGGGGCGAGCGGTCCAACAGGTCTCGCGTCACGCCGCCGAATATCCACTCCCGCAACCGGGAATGGCCGTAGGCGCCGAGGACGATCAGGTCGGCATCCTGCATCAGGGCGAAGCGCAGGATCTCCGAGCCGTCGTCGTCCTTCGTGTGCAGGCGGTGCGGTGTGACGTGGGCACCGTGCCGCGCGAGGTGGTAGGCGACGTCTTCCGCGCCCGTAAGGTGTGCGTCCGTGCCGACCGTCGCGACGAGGACCTGGTCCGCCTCCCGCATGAGAGGCAGCGCGGCCGACACCGCCCGTCGTGCTTCGGGGCTATCCTTCCAGGCGACCAAGATGCGCGCCGCCTTCAGGTGCGCGGTCCTCGGCGGCACGACCAGGACCGGCCTGGCTGCCTCCATGATCACGGGCCCGGGCGGCACGCCGAGAGGCCCTGGATCCTGGTCTCCGGGACCCTTCCGGCTCACGACCACGAGGTCCGCGGCGCGCGCCTGCTCGATGAGATGTGCGGTGGCGTCGGCGAAGCACCAGCGCCAGTCGGTGGGAATGCCATCCCCGGCGAAGCGTTCGAACGACGCGTGCGCCTGTTCCAGGATGGCTTGTATCTGCGCCTTGTTGCGGCCTTCCTGGTCAATGGCATCGTAGATGTCCCGCACCAGGATGGGGGCCGGAACGGTGTGGGCGGCCACACCTGTCAGGGTCGCCCCGAAGCGTCGGGCCAGGTCGGCGGCAAGCCGTATCCGATTCGGTGCGGCCTCGCCGAGGTCGGCGGACACGAGGATGTTCGCGTAGTCCATGGCGGCCTCCGTTGTGCGTCGATGCCGACGAAGGGAGCTTGGTCCTGGCGGGAACGGGCCACCTTGATCCATCGCAAGTTCCGCGGGCCGTCGACGGCCTCATGGATGCCGCGCAACTTGTCGCGCCGTCGGCTTGCGAGCGTCCTGTGAGCCGCCGAGCGCACGCATGGCGTTGAGGATGACCGCCACGTCGATAACCTCCTGGAGCAACGCGCCCTGAAGGGGCGAGAGGTGGCCCAGCGCCGCCGCAGTCATGCCGGCGAGCGACAGGCCGAGGCCGATCCACACGCTCTGAAGCGCGATAGTGCGGGTCCGCTTGGCGATGCGGATGGCATCGGGCAGCGGGGCCAGGCTGTCGACCAGCAGGACGACGTCCGCGGCTTCGGCCGCGGCCGCCGCCCCCCTCGCGCCGAGTGCCACGCCGAGATCGGCGGCCGCCAATGCCGGCGCGTCGTTCACCCCGTCGCCGACCATCATCACGGGCCCGTTGCGACGTTCGGCGGCCACGGTGTTCGTCTTCGCCGTCGGGTCGAGGTCGGCGGCGACGGCGTCGACGGGCAGACCGGCAACGAGCGCCTCGGCGACGGCACACCGATCTCCGGTCGCGAGCACTACCCGCTCGATGCCGCACGCGCGAAGTTTTAGAAGCGCGATGCCGCCGTCCGCACGGAGCGGGTCGGCGAACTCCAGGATGGCGGCCGGCGCGCCATCGATGGCGACCAGAACCGTCGCCGCGGCTGCCGCCAGGCCTCGCGCCTCGTCCGGTATCCGGAAGTCGATCCCGTGGATTCGCATCAGGTGCAGCCCCCCGACGACGAGGTGCCGCCCCTCCACGAGACCGGTCACGCCTTCCCCGGGCGTCTCCACGACGGCTTCGGGTTGAGAGAGCGTCCGACCTCGTCGGCGCGCCTCCTCGACCAGTGCCTGCCCGACCGGGTGCCCCGAGGCTTGTTCGAGAGACGCCGCGAGTCCCAGCACCTCGTCCTCGGAAAAGGCGCCGAGAATCCGCATGGACACCATCCGGGCGGTGCCGTGGGTCAGGGTGCCGGTTTTGTCGACGACCAGGACGCGGACCTTGGCCAGCATCTCGAGGGCGCCACCGCCCTTGATGAGGACCCCGAGGCCGGCGGCGCGGGAGAGGCCGGAGACGAGCGCGACGGGCACCGCCAGGATCAGCGGGCACGGGGTGGCGACGACCAGCACGGCCAGCGCCCGAACGGGGTCGTCGGTGGCGAGCCAAGCGCCTCCGGCCAGCAGCAGCGTGAGAACGAGGAAAACGAGCCCGTACCGGTCCGCCAGGCGTGCCATCGGCGCCTTCCGGGCTTGCGCCGCCTCTACGAGGCGGACAATCCCGGCATACGTGCTCTCGGCCGCGGGCCGCTCCGCCACTAAGGTGAACGGCGTGCCCGCGTTCACCGTACCGCTCAACACGGCCTCGTTCGCGCCGAAGCTGACCGGCAGTGGCTCGCCGGTGAGGCTGGACCGGTCGAGGATGGCGCGACCTGCGGCGACCCGCCCGTCGACCGGCACGACGTCGCCGACGCGCACCAGGATGCGGTCTCCCGGGACCAGCGCCGCGAGCGGCACCTCCGTCAGGGCGCCACCGTCCTCGCGCATGGCGGTGCGTGGCTGACGCGCGACCAGCGCGGTCATCGCCCTGCCGGCGCGGCCGGACGCGTACGCCTCCAACGACTGGCCGCCGGCGTACATCAGGGCGATGACGGCGCCGGCCAGCGGCTGCGAAAGGGCGAGCGCGCCGCCCATCGAGAGCAGGGCGACGAGGTCGAGCCCGACGTCGCCCTTCGCCAGGCTCGTCACAACCTGGAACACGAGGGCTCCGAGGACCGCCAGGGTCGCGAGGGTCCAGGCCGCCGCCGCGATATCTGCTCGACCGATGACCTGCACAGCCAAGCCGACACAGAGGCCGGCAAGCGGCAGGGCTGCAAGCCACCCGTGCACGCCCGGCATCCATCCGGTGGTCACCGGTCGATCCGTCCCGGGCGAGCTTAGGGCTGACGTCTTCATGTCTGCCCCTCCCGTTTGAGCCTACGAGATGAGCTCGGTCCGGCTTCGCGGGCCTTGCGCTGGATCAACGCGTCGTGGCGGGACCGCGGAGTCAGCTGGAGTTGGAGTTGACCCGTTTTGGTGGAGCGGTGGAACGCTTGCGGATCAAGGGTTGGCGAGCATCTCCTGTTCGTAGCGGATGGGTGAGCGATAACCGAGCGCGGAGTGCAGGCGCTCGGGATTGTAGAAGCCCTCGATGAAGGTGAACACGGCCATGCGGGCCTGTGCTTGAGAGGCGAAGCGCCGGCGGTCGAGCAACTCGCACTCCAGCGTCGCGAAGAAGCTCTCGCACATTGCGTTGTCGTAGGCGTCGCCCACCGAGCCCATGGAGGGCCGCACGCCCGCTTCGCGGCAGCGACCGCCGAAGGCCAGCGACGTGTATTGCGATCCCTGGTCGGAGTGGTGGATCACATCGCGCGGCCGGCGCTGCATGATGGCCCTCTCCAGTGCGTCGAGCACGAGTTCGGTCCGCAGGTGGCTGGCCATCGACCAGCCCACGACGCGCCGGCTCCAGGCGTCGACCACCACGGCGAGGTAGAGGAAGCCCGCGGCGGTCGGCACGAAGGTGATGTCACCGACCCAGAGCTGGTTGGGGGCCTCGGCCGAGAAGGTGCGGTCCACGAGATCGGGCGCGGGGCGAGCCTCCCGGTCGCGTCGAGTGGTCACGACGCCTCCGCGCTGGCGGCTGACGCCGACAAGGCCCGCCTCGCGCATCAGCCGCGCAATGCGCTTGCGTCCGTGTCGTGCGCCCTGCGCTGCCAGCGTAGCGTGCACGCGCGGCGCACCGTAGATTTCGCCCGAACCAGCGTGAGCGGTGCGGATCTGCTTCAACAACGCGGTATCCGCCACGGCACGGACGGAGGGCGTGCGCTGCCGCCAAGCGTGATAGCCGGCCTCCGACACGCCGAGCAGGGTTCCCATCGCGGCAGGCCGCGATGGGGTGCCCGCTGCGTGCCATGGCCGCAATGGGGAAGACGACCTGATTCGCGCTCATGAACTGGAAGAGCCCGACGGCACCGCGCCGCTCTCCCGTCCGAACCAGACCGCGGCTTTTGAGAGGATGTCGCGCTCCAACCGAAGCTGCCGCACCTCGCGGCGTAGGCGGGCCAGTTCCTCCCGCTCGGCGAGCGTCAGGACGTCATTCTTGGAGGCGCCACGGCTCTCACCGCGGTCGGCTTGAGCGACTCAGTTGCGGATGGCCTGGGCGGAGGGCTCGAACTCGCGGGCGAGATCGGCCGGGTCGCGTCCGGCGCGGACCAATTCGACCATCTGGCGGCGGAACTCGGGGGCGTAGGGCGGGCGTGTATGAGGCATGGAGCGCACCTCGTGCGGAAAGTCTGAAGGGCTCCACGAGACCGGGTCAACTCCATGGCGAGGTAGTTTGCGGCTCGCTTCTCGTAGCGGGTGGCGATGCGGCGATACTGTTTGAGCCGACCGATCAACCGCTCGACCTTGTTGCGCTGGCGATAGGCGGCTTTGTCGAAATCGAGCTGGCGGGGCTGATCCTTGCGGGTGGGGATCACCGGCTCGACCCGGCGTTGTCGGAGGCGACGACGGCCCGGCGGACTGGAGTAGCCCTGGTCGCCTGCCGTCCGGCGGGGACGTAGGCGCGGGCGGCCTCGCCCTGGACGTGGCACCGCGCCCCTTCATGAGAGCATCCAACGCAAACTGCTTGTGGCGCTCGCCCGCCGCCAGCACCGCCGTGATCGGCTTACCTCCGCCCTCGGCACGCAGATGCAGCTTGGTCGAGAAGCCGCCCTGGCTGCGCCCGAGCGCTTCGCCCACGCCTTCGACGGTCGCCTCACCCCCCGATGGCGCCGGACCGGCGTGCCCCGGCGGCGTGCTGGTGGGCGCGCACCACCGTGGCGTCCACGAAGTGCAGGTCCCAGTCGAGGTCGCCGCGCGCATCCGCCTGCGCCTGCAGGCGCTGCAGCACCCGGTCGAACACGCCGGCCTTGCGCCAGCGGTAGAACCGGCTCGACACGGTTCCGACCGCCCCGTAGCGGGCCGGCAGGTCCTCCCAGGGAGCACCGGTACGAAGGAACCAGAGCATGCCGTTGAGGACTTGCCGGTGATCCTCCGCAAGCCGGCCCGTGCGCGGCTTCTGCGCAGGCAGCAGCGGGGCGATCTGCTCCCACTGCGCGTCAGTCAGTTCAAAGCGTCGCATCAGGCCCACATGGGGCCGATCCCGCGGCCTGTGAACCCCCTGCAGAGACGCCCTAGGCCCAAGGTGACGGACGCGGCGAAGGTGGTGGGCTACTTCGACCTTCAAGGCACTGACGGCGGTTGTCATCGCCGGTGCGATGATGGCGCTGTCCGTGCGTTTCGCCATGGACGGCGCTTGGAAGCAGGGGGACGGCGGCCTCGCCGACGAGGCTAAGCAGGTGCAGGAGGCCATCAAGGCCCTGGAGAGGCTCGGGACCTGATCGGGGCGACCCCTCCGGAGGATGTCGCGGCCGCCGGCTTGATCGATGTCTGCTTCGGAGACGCACAAGAGGGCCATCTAGTGACTGGAATGGGCGCGCAGCCGAATGTCAGGTCCTGCGCGCCGGTAATTCGGCGTGACGAAGTATGGCCGAAAGCCGCCGGTCCGCTTCCGTGAAGGTCCGCGAGAAAAGCAGATGGGGTGGATGGCTCCCGCTCCGACTGACGGCATCTCGGTGCCAAGATGTGGT